>USHO01000029.1 GCA_900554485.1 uncultured Eubacteriales bacterium | reverse complement strand
GCTTGCGCGCGCAGGCGACGCCGACGGCGTTACGGCGTGCGACGAACTGATAGGGCTTATCAACCGCGACAGACTTCTGAAAAAAAATCTGCCCGCCGAAAACTACTTCAAGGACAAAACCGTTTCCGCAAGCGCACTGGAATGTTTCTATTCCTGCCCGTATAAATGTTTTATGCGCTACTGCGCGGGTGCGAACGAGGCAGCCACGGGAGACGTAAAGTCGTTCGATTACGGCAACGTACTTCACGCCGTAGCCGAAAAATTCGTCGGAAACATAAAGGAAATGACTTCCGACGACGCCTGCCGCGCCTTTGCGGACGCAACCGTAGACGAACTTCTCGACGACCCCTCATACAAGCGGTTCTTCGCCCGCCCCGACCTCGCGTATTCTCTGTTTCTTACCAAAAAAGAGGCAGAAAATCTGTGCGTAAGGCTCTATCGCGAATTCCTTGTCTCTGGGTTTACCCCCGTCGGGGAAGAAGTATGGTTCGCCGATTGGAGCGATATAAAATCATTCCCTCTCGACACACGCCGCAAAGGTTACAGGTTAATCGGTAAAATCGACCGCGTCGACAAGTACGGCGATTACGTCAGAATAATAGATTACAAGACGGGTCATGCCGACGAAAAAATCAAAGACAAACGATTCTACACCGGGCTGAACATGCAGTTGTATCTGTATATGAATGCCTTTACGCGCGGAAAATCCAAGCCGGCGGGCGCATATTATTACGCCCTCGACGACAACTATCGCGGATCCGACGAACGGAGGATTTCGATGTACGGCAAGACGCTGAACGACGAAAACGTGATAAAGGCGACCGACTCGGGTTTTTACGAAAACAAGCAGAGCGAAATAATAAACGGCACGATAAAAGCGACTAAAAACGGCGACGATTTAAGCGGCTCGTTCGCGGACGAAATCTCTTTCGGCGCGTATATGCGTTATGCCGAAAGACTTGCCGAAAAAGCCGTCGACTATGTCATCGACGGAGTTATCGTTCCGTCGCCTTACAAGGGCGAATGCGCGTATTGCGAATTCGGTTCGTCCTGCAATTTCGATCCCGATACGGACAGCGCGAGAGAGGTTCCCGACAGAATTCTTCCGTCGGACATAGAAAAAGCCGTCGCCGAAGACACGGCGGCAGGTAAAGGGGGTAAAGACGACAATGAGTGAAAAACAGTACACCCCCATGCAGCGTAAAGCGGTATACGAAGAGGGTAAAAACATACTTGTATCGGCATCGGCGGGCAGCGGCAAAACATACGTCATGATCGAGCGCGTCATAAGGCTTATACTCGAAGGCAAAGCCGAAGTCGGCGAAATTCTCGCCGTAACGTACACTTCCGCCGCGGCGGAAGAGATGAAACAGAAACTCGTCAAAGCCGTCGTAAGCGAAATCAACGCGGGCAAAGACTGCGACAGACTGAGAAAAACCCTTGCCGACATTCCCACGGCGAGCATATCGACGTTTCACTCGTTCTGCTCGAACCTGATACGCGCATACTTTTACGCCCTTCCCGTCGACCCCGCTTTTACGATATGCGACGACGCAAAATCCGACGAACTAGAATCGAAAGCGATAGACGGATTGTTTTCAGATCTATACGAATCCCGCGACGAAGACTTTTTATACCTCGTCGGCATATTGCGCAAAGGCAGGAGCGATTCCGCGCTCAAAGAACTTGTAAAGGGGCTGTATACGTTCGCGCGGTCGGAAAAATCCGCGGAAGATTTTCTGAACGCCGCAGCCGTAAACGTAACCGAAAAATCGTTTTGTAAGGCGGAAAACGAACTTTTCGTTATATACCGTTCTTATTTTGAAGAACTTAAACGCATCTGCGAAAATCTGCTTTCGTCTGCCGAATACTTAAACGAAGAAAAACTCGGCGGGCATATAAGCACTCTGCTTGCGAAAACAGATTTCTGCCTGTCCGCAAAAGGTTACCGCGACCTTATACGCGCGGCGACCTTAAGCGTAGACAAAACGCCCGCGGTCAAAAGCGACGACGAAAGCGTAAACGAACTCAAAGACAGAATAAAAACGCTCAAAATGCGGCTTAAATCGGTATGCGACGACCTTGTCGCGACGACGCCGAACGGCGACGAAAAAACCGACCTCGAAGATTATCTGGCAACCGCCCGCGCGACGTCGGCGATCTGCCGTCTTACGATAATGTTCGGCGAAAGATACGCCGAGGAAAAGACAGACGAAGTATGTCTGGATTTTTCCGACCTCGAAAACTTCGCATACAGACTGCTGTCCGAAAATCCCGACGTGCTGTCGGCGGTCAGGAACAAATACAAATACGTTTTCGCCGACGAATATCAGGACGTAAACGGCATTCAGGAGGCTATATTGTCTCTCATCGCATGCGATAACGCCTTTATGGTCGGCGACGTAAAACAATCGATTTACGCGTTCCGCGGGTGCAATCCGGATATATTCGCAAACAAATACGCGGCGTACGAACACGGCGACGGCATACCCGTTTCGCTTGACGTAAACTTCCGCTCGAGCGATGCCGTGCTGTCGGCGGTCAACAATACGTTTTCGCCGGTTATGACAAGGGATTTCGGCGGTACGGATTACGCCGCCAACCCGATGAGCGGCTACGGCGGTTATCCCGTCGGTTACGGCAAGACCGTGCTGCACGAAGTATCAGTAACCAAAAAAGCCAAAAATCTGCAGACAGGCGTTTACGACCTCGTAAACGCCGCCGAAGACACCGACGTTTCGGACGCTTTCGCCGAGGGCGACGCCGTCGCGAAGATAATCGAAGACGAATTAAACGACGAGATTTTCGACGCGAAAACGGGGCTGAAACGGAAAGTCGGGCTGAAAGACATAGCCGTGCTTACGCGCAATTCGTCGGGTTTTACGTCCGAAATCGTGCGTCGGTTAAAGAGGTACGGCATTCCCGTGGCGTCTTCGGCAAAAAATCCCATACGCGACTATCCCGAAATAAAACTGCTGTACGATTTTCTGCGGCTTATCGACTATTTCGCCGACGACGCGCCGCTGATTGCCTGTCTTAAAAGCGCGATCGGCGGACTCGACGAAGAAGACATAGCCGAAATCCGTCGTTCCGCGCCGGAAAAAACAAACAATAAAAAACCGACTTTCGTCGAATGCTATCTCAGATATATCGCCGACGGAGAAGACGAGACGTTGAAAAACAAACTTACGGCATTCGACGAGTATATATCGAAAATACGCCTGCTTGCCGAATTTGAAAGCGCGGGCGAAATTCTTTCCCGCGTGCTTGCCGAAACGGGGCTCGATCTCGAAATTCTGTCGCGTACCGACGGTAAAACCCGTCTGAAACGCGTCGAACGTTTCATCGCCGAATCGGAATCCGGCGGAGAATGTCTGACAATAGGACGATTTTTAAGCCGTATCGAAAATAGTCTGGAAGATATTTCGGTCGGTTCGTCCGACGGCGACGACAGCGTCACCGTAATGAGCATGCACTCGTCGAAAGGTCTCGAATTTCCCGTGGTCATCCTTGCGGGGTTGTCGAAACGCTTTAATATCGACGATCTGAAAAAAGAAATCATGGTCGACCGTGCCGACGGCATCGCGCTCAAACTGTACGACGAAACCGACAGAACGGTAAAAAGCACGCTTGTCAGAGCGGCTTTCAGAGAGCGCGCGAAACTCAACCTCATCAAAGAGGAACTGCGTATATTTTACGTCGCTATGACAAGAGCGAAAGACAGACTTCACCTCGTCACGACCGAGACCGTCGAAAAGAACGACAGATTTTCTTCCGCGCTGTTCGCGAATAAATTTTCAAACTTCATAAAGTCGTCTTATTTCGACGAAACCGTTGCGTTTGAAGAAGACGTCGGGACGATCGGAAAAGAAAAACGCAAGGTATACCTGTCTGCCGACAGACCTTCGCTTACGGATAAAATTTACGAATATCTGACGTTTACCTACCCTTACGAATCCGACGTAACCCTGCCCGTAAAAAGGGCGGTCACGAAACTTGCCGAAGATTTCGAGGAACCCCGCAACCTGTCGGACACTTTCGCACCTTACGATGAGAACGCCCGCGAACGCGGAATCGCGTATCACGCATTTTTGCAGTACTGCGATTTTTCGCAAAAAAACGCACACGAAGAAATCGAAAGACTGTCGAAAACCAAAAAACTCTCTGCCGCGCAGGTTTCGCTTCTCGGCGAAGAGAAAATCGGGGCCATACTTTCGGCAAAGATATTCAAAGACCTTAAAGGCTATAAATTATACCGCGAACAGCCTTTCGTCGTGCCGTTGCCCGCATCGGAAGTGTCGAAACTCAAAACCGACGGAAACATTCTGGTTCAGGGCGTGATAGACCTGCTTGCAGTCAGAGGCGACGAGGCGATAATCGTCGATTACAAGACGTCGCATAAAAACGCCGACGCGCTGAAATCGACTTACGCCGAACAACTCGCGCTGTATAAAAAGGCTGTCGAAAAGACGCTTAAACTTAAAGTCGTCCGTCTCGTGTTGTTCAATATTATGTCTGCCGAAACTATCGATCTGTAAACTTACAGCCACCCGTATGGGCGGCTGTATTTATTTATCCCGCGATGTTCCGGCCTTCGGCGCGGGCGCGGATTTCGGTTAGCCTTAACTAGCCATATTTTATATAAAAAGGGGGTATTCCCCCGTTTATGCCGGACAAGAATACTGTAACTCTTTTATATACGTACGCGCCTCTTCTTTGAAAAAATCGTGCGCGACGACTTCAGACGTCCCGTTGAACATCGCCGTTATCGGCATATGCGCCGGAGCAATACGCACGCATCTTACTTTCAGCCCCGCAGCAGACAAATCTTCGATAAACCGCGCGGTGTTATACGTCTCGATGTCTATAAGTTTATCGATAAACCTTTCGTATTCGCTGCCTTTGCTTTTGCAGACTATCGGTTTGAATTCGTCGTCAGACCACGGTTCGTTTTATTCTTGGCTGGCATCGTATATTATATTCGGCATTTTGTCGACTTTGACGTCGACGTACATATGCATATCGGCATACTGCTTTTCCGGTTCCGGTACGACGAATTCTTTTTCGGCATATTCAAGAATTTTATCTATCGCGAGCCCGTCTTTTTCCCGCATGCATTTTCTCCGTAAATCAAAAATAACACCGTTATTCTGACAGTGTTATTTTATATCGTCACCCGTTTTAAGATAAAAAATTTTATTCTTCGTCGTCGATTATTGCCGAGGACTGTGTTTCGGCTTTCGCCGCCGCCTTTGCCTCGCAGGCGTTCTGATGAAGTCTGACGAGTATCGCGTCGTTGCCGATTTTTTCTATACAACAGAAGTTGATGATAAGTTCGGAAGTCTTGAAAAACGAATTTTTCTTTCCGGGCACGATTATCGCCTTGATTTTACCTTCGGGATATGTAAACGTTATATCGCACACTTTACCGAGGTCTCTTCCGTCGAGTATATTTATCACGTTTTTCTTTTTTATTTCGCAAAAACTCGTTTCCATAAATTCACCTGCCGACGATAATACTATATGCGCAATTTCGACAAAATATGCCGTCGCTTTTACGACGATTTTGTTTTTCCCCGACACCGTACCCGTGAACGCCTTATCGTCGGTCGGTGCGGAACGATTATAACGACGACAAAAACGGCGGCAGAAGAAAAATCGAATTGTCCCGTATTATCCAGAAATTGTTGGAAAAACAGGTTATCAGAATGTATATGTTAAGTATAGTCAGAACGGGCATGGTAACCATGAAGAACAAACTTCTTAAACGATATTTAAGTATAAACATCGAAACGTATACGCCTGCCGCCCCGCCCAGAAGAGCCGCGACGAATATACTTCCGTCGCGCACGCGGCGTTTACAATCGCCCTCTTCGTCGGCGCGCTTTGCCGAAAGCATAAGCAAAAACGTATATACGTTGACGGCGATGAAATAAGTCGCCGCAAGAATCTGCATCAGAACCAACATATGTCTACCGTTGTTATTATCGGTTTTTTTATATAATTTAATCGTTTTTCATTAAAAAAGAGTTTTCAAAACGGCAAATTTATGCTAAAATAAGCAAGAGGTATACTTATGAAGTGTATGTATTGCGGAAATCTCGAAAGCAAGGTCGTCGATTCGCGCCAGTCGGACGACGGTACGGTAATAAGACGCAGACGCGAATGCACGAATTGCGGTCGGCGTTACACCACTTACGAGACCGTCGAAACGACGCCGATACTCGTCATTAAAAACAACGGCAACCGTCAGGCTTTCGACGCGGGCAAACTTAAAAACGGAATAGTGAAATCATGCGAAAAACGCCCCGTGCCGATGTGGAAAATAGACGCGCTGGTCGAGGATATAAGCAAAAAAATATATAACTCCCTCAAACAGGAAGTCACGTCGAAAGAACTCGGCGAAATGGTAATGCAGGGGCTTAAAGACCTCGACGAAGTCGCTTACGTCAGATTCGCGTCGGTATACCGCCAGTTCAAAGACGTTTCCACCTTTATGAAAGAGTTGGAAAAATTACAGAATAAGGAGACTGAAAAATGAAAAAATATTTGCGCATCGCGGCTTTCGTACTCGCCTGCGTGGCGACGCTCGGATTTACGTCCTGCAAAAAAGCCGATTATTCAAAGAGTTGGAAGGTAGTGGCGTATACTTCCGAAGGCGAGACACAGAAGCAATACGTCGGTTTCAACGTGAAGTTTGAAACGTCGAGCGACAAGAAGATTTCGGTCTGGCTTAAAGTGCTCGATTTCGATAAAAACGTCGACTCGGTAGACGTTACGATCGACAGATACCTTTCGTCCAACCTGACAGGCACCGGCTCTACGTCCGCCAAAGCCGTCACTTATACCCTTAAACCCGACAAGGG
Source organism: uncultured Eubacteriales bacterium (assembly GCA_900554485.1). Classification (GTDB taxonomy): domain Bacteria; phylum Bacillota; class Clostridia; order Christensenellales; family Borkfalkiaceae; genus UBA10281. Next base: position 5,647 of record USHO01000029.1, on the reverse strand, counting down.
CTGCAACAAAAACAAAAACGGCAAATGGGTACAGATCGTCGAGGATTGGTCTTACGGTTCCACCGTCACCAACCACTATGTAAGACTTACGCTGACAGGCGGAGTAACCCTCGGCGAAATAGCGTTCGTCGACGAAGACGGCAAACAACTTACAGCCACCGTCGAATGCGCAAACGTATACATTCAGGGCGGAGAACCCGAAACCACCGACGACAAGTTCACCAAAGAAGAACTTACCGCGCAGGAAGAATTTGCCAGAAACGGTTTACCGCTCTACCTTGTAGACGAGCAGGACAGTTTCGATAAAAATTAAAAACCGACCGAAAACAAAAAATCCCTTTCGATGCGAAAAAGCATCGAAAGGGATTTTATTTTGTTTATTATCCCAAATCCACACGGGCAGACGCGTTAAGCGTCATATCCGCAAAATTGCCTTTGAGGTATTGAATATAGCCTTCCGCGCCGATCATCGCCGCGTTGTCGGTACATAGTATCTTTTCCGGCAGAACGAGTTTAAGTCCGTTTTTACGGCAAGCGGATTGCAGATTGTCTCTGAGATAACCGTTCGCCGCGACACCTCCGCCGATCATTATCGTATCCAGCGAATATTGCCTTGCAGCCTCGATTGCCTTTTGTACGAGTATGTCGGTCGCCGCATGCTGGAACGAACACGCCACGTCCGCCGCGTTATACCCCTCGCCCGTCTGTCCGGCATGGTGCACATAATTTATGACGGCGGTTTTCAGTCCGCTGTATGAAAAATTATATCCGCCCTCACCCTTCAGCATTCTTGGGAATTTTATTACGTTTTTACCATCTCTCGCCAGCCTTTCGATATTAGGGCCGCCCGGATAATTCAACCCTATAACCCTCGCGACCTTATCGAATGCCTCGCCCACGGCGTCGTCGAGCGTCCCGCCGAGAACGTTGAATTTATCGTAGTCTTCCACAACGATAATCGCGGTATGTCCGCCGCTTGCAAGCAAACTAACGAACGGCGGCTGAAGATTTTTGTCGCTTAAATACGCCGCAGCCAGATGCCCTCTGATATGGCTGACGGGGATAAGCGGAACGTTGAGCGAATACGCCAGCGTCTTCGCATAACTTACCCCGACAAGCAGCGCGCCCAGAAGTCCCGCGCCGTAAGTTACGGCTACCGCGTCGATGTCTTTAAGGTCGATATTCGCCTTATCGACCGCCCTTTGCACGGTAAGAGAAATCGCGCTCGTATGCGCGCGCGACGCTATCTCCGGCACGACGCCGCCGAAACGGATATGCTCGGTACACGAAGAAGAAATTTCGGACGAGAGAATTTCCCGTCCGTTTTTCACTATCGCCGCCGCGGTTTCGTCGCAGGACGATTCTATCGCGAGAATGACCGCGTCTTTTTTAATTCTGAATTTTTTAATTTCGTCGCTATACATTTTATCTCTGCCCGTCGCGTCGGTTTCAGGACTGTTTAAGATAATCGATGATAAACTGATCTATGTCGCCGTCCATAACAGCTTGCACGTTACCCGTTTCGCTGCCTGTACGGTGATCTTTAACCATGGTGTACGGGCAGAAGACGTAAGAACGTATCTGGCTGCCCCACTCGATTTTCTTTATTTCGCCCTTGATCGCGCTTGCCTCGGCTTGTCTCTCTTCCTCTCGTTTTTCAAGGAGTTTGTTTTTGAGCATGCGCATTGCCTGCTCTTTGTTCTGAACCTGCGAACGCTCGTTCTGGCAGGCGACTATTATGCCCGTAGGCAAGTGGGTTATTCTTATCGCAGATTCGGTTTTGTTGACGTGTTGTCCGCCCGCGCCGCTCGAACGATAAGTATCCACCTTGATTTCTTCGGGGCGGATTTCGATGTCGCCGTCTTCCTGAATGTCGGGCATTACGTCTACCGACGAAAACGAAGTCTGTCTGCGCGCGTTCGCATCGAACGGCGAAATTCTGACCAGCCTGTGAATACCCTTTTCGGCTTTGAGGTAACCGTAGGCGTTTTCGCCCTCTATCTTGAAACATACGGATTTAAGCCCCGCGCCGTCGCCGTCGAGACGGTCGTATTCGGTAAGTTTGTATCCGTGTTTTTCGGCGTAGCATATATACATGCGGTAGAGCATTTCCGTCCAGTCGCAAGCCTCGGTCCCGCCCGCGCCCGCATGCAGAGTAAGTATCGCGTCGCACGAATCGTACTTACCTTTAAGCAAAGTACGAAGTCTTATATCCTCTATTTCCTTTTCCGCCTCGGAAAGGTCTTTGTCAACCTCGGCAAGAACGCTTTCGTCGCCCTCTTCTTCGGCGAGTTCGATCATCATCCCCGCGTCGGCGACGGCTTTTTCGGCTTTATCGAAAACGTCGAGTTTGTTTCTGATCTGTTGCGCCTCGCGACTTAAATGTTTTGACTTTTCTATATCCGACCAGACCTCCGGCTTTTCGAGTTCGCCTTCGAGTTCTTTCAGTTTAACCCTTAAATTGTCGACGTCGAGCGAATACCCCGCCTCTTCGAGGGTCTTCTTTAACGCCCTTACTTTGTCTTCGTATACGTCGTAGCGTACCATAAATTATCCTTTATAACTTTTATTGCTTTATATATTATAGAGATTTGACGACCGTTTGTCAATCACTCCGTACAGACTGCCGCATATTAAAACTTCGGTAAACGCAAGGTTCGCCGAAGTTTAGTCTGTATTATAAGTTTTTACCGCAGCAGTTCTTGAACTTTTTACCCGAACCGCACGGACACGGGTCGTTTCTTCCGACCGTACTCGATCTGACTATCGGCGTACTCCCGCGCGAACCGTCGTCCGCCCCGCCGTTTTCGACAAGGTCGGCGGTAGGCTCTCTCTTCGGTTCTTCGGCTCTGCGAAGTTCGGACTTCAGAAGCAGCGCGACGACGTCTTCCTGAATGCTGGCGGTCATCGCGTCGAACATCTCGACGCCCTCTTTCTTGTATGCGATTACGGGGTCTTCGTTTGCGTATCCGCGCAACGATATGCCGCGTTTGAGTTTATCCATCGCGTCGATATGATCTATCCACTTGTTATCGACGACTTTAAGGAATATAAACCTCTCGAATTCGGAGAAATCGAGACCTTGTTCTTTATACCCCGCGATTTTGTTTTCGTAACATTCGATGACTTTATCCGTCGCCTGTTTAATGAGATATTCGGCATCCCAGTTTTCAAGTTCTTCGTCGGTAACGAAATTCGTATCGGGCGGCAAAGCTCTCTCTTCGAGGGCTTTATTGAGCCTGTCTTTATCCCAGTCGGAGGGCGACTGTTTCATATCCGCGTTCGTACGGATAATCTCGGCGACGAAGTCGGGAATAAGATTCAATACGTCCTGATGAACGTCGTCTCCGCGGAGAACTTTCATCCTCTCCTCGTACATGATCTTACGCTGTAAATTCATTACGTCGTCGTATTCGATTATGTGCTTTCTTATGCCGAAGTTCTTGCCCTCTATCGTCCTCTGAGCGTTTTCGATCGAACGCGAAAGCATCTTGGATTGAAGCGGCGTATCGTCGTCGACTTTGAACGCCCTGTAAATGCTCTGCAACCTCTCCCCGCCGAAACGTTTCGCGAGGTCGTCTTCGAGCGATATGAAGAAGAGCGAAGACCCGGGGTCTCCCTGACGTCCGCTACGACCTCTCAACTGATTGTCGATACGGCGGGATTCGTGCCTTTCGGTACCGATGATGTGAAGACCGCCGAGAGCGATGACCTCTTTCTTTTCGGCATCGGTAACTTCTTCGTGTTCTTTGAGGTATTCGCGATATTTGTCTCTGACTTCTTTCTGCTCTTCGGTTATATCCTGAACATAAGAAGTCGCAACGTTTATCATGTCGTCGGTATAGCCGTCGTTGCGGAGGTCCTGTATAGCCATGAATTCGGGGTTACCGCCGAGCAGTATATCCGTTCCGCGCCCCGCCATGTTGGTGGCTATCGTAACCGCGCCTTTCTTACCCGCCTGAGCGATAATTTCCGCCTCGCGCTTATGGTTCTTTGCGTTAAGTATGTTGTGTTTGACCTTGTTTTTGATCAGCCAGCGGGAAATCTCTTCCGATTTCTCTACCGTAACCGTACCTACGAGAATAGGCTGCCCCGTGGCGTGACGTTCGATTATCTCCTTGACTATCGCGCGGAGTTTGCCTGCGGCGGTCGAATATATGACGTCGGGATAATCTATTCTCTGCACGGGTTTGTTCGTCGGAATTTCGAGTACGTCGAGCCCGTAAATCGTCCTGAATTCTTCCTCTTCGGTCTTTGCCGTACCGGTCATACCGGAGAGTTTATTGTAAAGTCTGAAATAGTTCTGGAAGGTTATGGTCGCGTAAGTCTTGTTTTCGTTTCTGACGACGACGTTTTCTTTCGCCTCGATTGCCTGATGAAGACCTTCGGAATATCTTCTGCCTATCATCAGACGACCCGTAAATTCGTCTACTATGACGATCTCGCCGTCGTTGACGATATAGTCGCTGTCGCGTTTGAATATGAAGTGGGCTTTAAGGGCTTGCTGAATGTGATGGTTGAGTTCGGAATTTTCTATGTCCGCAAGATTTTCTATACCGAAAAACTTCTCGGCTTTTCTTGCTCCCTCTTCGGTTATCTGTACGGTTTTATCCTCTAAATCAAGGGTGTAATCTTCGTCGGCTTTAAGAGTCTTGACGAAACGGTTGCAATCGTAATACAATGTCGACGACTTTTCGCCTCTGCCGGAAATTATAAGCGGCGTTCTCGCCTCGTCGATCAAAATCGAGTCCACCTCGTCGACGATCGCGAAGTTCAGTCCGCGCTGAACCATGTCGGACATACGGATTTTAAGATTGTCGCGCAGGTAGTCGAAACCGAATTCGTTGTTCGTGCCGTAGGTTATGTCGCAGGCGTAAGCGGCGCGTTTCTGATCGTCGGTCATGTCGTGGGTATTGACGCCGACGGTAAGACCGAGGAATCTGTAAACTTTACCCATCCACTCGGCGTCGCGCTTTGCGAGGTAATCGTTTACCGTGACGATATGCACGCCCTTTTCGGAAAGCGCGTTAAGGTACGCCGGGAGCGTCGCCATAAGCGTTTTACCTTCACCCGTTTTGAGTTCGGCGACTCTGCCCTGATGAACGCAGATACCGCCCATTATCTGTACGGGATAGTGGCGCATGTTGAGAACCCTGTAAGACGCCTCTCTTACGACCGCGAAAGCGTCGTAAAGAATATCTTCGAGAGTCTCGCCGTTTTTAAGTCTGTTTTTGAGCGCGACGGTCTGATCTTTAAGTTCTCCGTCCGTCATCTTTTCGTACTTAGGCGAAAGCGCAAGCACCTTTTCGGTCTGCGCTTTTATTCTCCGAAGGCTGGCCCTCGAATCGCTGTTAAGAATGAATTTAATAAGCCCCATAAATTAAACCTTAAAAAAATAATCAAAGGACGATATTCGCCCTCTGATTATATATTCTACTATATTTCTGTATAATTTTCAATGAATTTCAGTGAATTTTTTGAAAAAAGTTCGACAAATCGCTTTTTTATTCGCAATATCGGTCGCGGTAAACGAATATTTATGAAAAATTATCGCTTACTTTGCGCAAGTGCCGCACTTCCTCGCGGTAACGGCTACCGTCAGCACGCTCACCTCCGCCGCGCCCGCCTTTTTAAGCGTCGCGGCAAG
>USHO01000028.1 GCA_900554485.1 uncultured Eubacteriales bacterium | reverse complement strand
ATACTTTCTATCAGAATTTCTTAATGTCTCTAAGTAAAATATCCTTGGCAAACGATACGGCGTTTTTCACCGCGCCCGCCCTGAACGGATTCGACAAATTCGCATATGCGAGAGTTTCGAGATAACTCTTGCTGCCGCCGACTTTGCAGAGGTTCATATAATCGTTCCATGCGGAAATTTTATCGTCGTGCATCTTCTTTTTGAATTCCATCGCCCCCATTGTCGTGAGCGTATAGTTTATATAGTAGAAAGGATAGAGGAAAATGTGTATCTTATGATACCACCAGCCGCCGCGAGCAAAGAAATCTATATCGCCGTAATCTCTCCACGGCATATATTTTTCTTCGAGTTTCTTCCACTCTGCGGTTCTTTCTTTCGGCGTGAGATCGGGCTTTGAATATACGATGTGCTGATATTCGTCTACCGCGACGCCGAACGGAACGAAAGTTATCGCCTCCTGCAAGTGCTGGAAACGGAATTTATCGGCTTTATCGCCGAAAAACCTTTCGGCGTACGGGTACGAAAACTGCTCCATGCTCATGGAATGTATTTCGGCTATGTCGGTCGATTCCGAATAATAGGCGGTTATCGGCTGATTGCGCATCGCCTCGTAGCCGGCAAAAGCATGCCCGAGTTCGTGCGTAAGCACCTGAATGTCTCCGGTCGTGCCGTTAAAGCAAGAGAACACGAACGGGGCTTTATATTTTTCTATCGATGTCATATAGCCCGTAGCGGCTTTACCCGGCTTGTTTTTCAGGTCGAGCAATTCGTGATCTATCATAAAGTCGATGAATTCGCCCGTCTCTTTACTCATATCCTTATACATTCCGCGTGCGATTTCGACAAGTTCGTCGTCGTTGCCGACGGGAACGGCGTTACCGCCCTCGAATACATAATTTTCGTCGTACGCGCAGACTTTATCGACCCCGATTCTCTTTGCCTGAGCCAGATAGAGTTCATTGCAGAGCGGAACGAGTTCTTCGCGCACCTGCTCCCTGAACGACGCGACGTCGGCGGCGTTATAATCGGTTCTGCCCTGACGAGCATATCCGAGCGGAATATAATTTTCGTAGCCGAGGTTTCTGCCCTGCTCGTTTCTGACCCTGATGAGTTCGTCCCAGATTTCCTCGAAACGCTTTTCGTTTGCGGCGAAAAATTCGGCATATTTGTCCCATGCGGCTTTTCTGACTTTGCGGTCGTTGTCTTCAAAGAATTTCATAACGCCGTAAAGGTTGAGTTTTTCGCCGTTGAAGTCTATCGCCGCGGACGCGATTATTTTTTCGTACTCGTTGCAGAGTTTCGCCTCCTGCTGTTGAAGAGGGATGTTCTTTTCCGTAAAGAACTTGCGTTCGAGTTCGATGCTGCGCATCATTTGCGCGCCGAATTCTCCCTCGAAATCGTTTCTGAACTTCCCGTCGTAAAGAGCGTTGTAAAATTCGACGATATAAGGCGAAATTTCGGGAGAAACCGCCGAAAAATATTCGTTTTCGTCATCGTAAAATTTATCGCGCGTATCTACGGTATGACGTATCATCACTATCGTATAGGCGTCCTGCACATCGGACGAAACCGCCTCGAATTCACGATAAATTTTCTTCGCGTCTTCGTAAGAAGTCGCGTTTTTCATTTTTTCCGTAAGCGAAGAGAATTCCGCTTTGACCTTATCGAAGTCGGGTCTTATATACTTTAAGTCTTTGAATTTGAAATTTTCGTTCACGTTTTCGTCTCCTTTTAACTCTGTCCGATTACCTGTCAAGCAATCCGAGCGAAAAATCTATACGTCTGAGAGTTTCTTCTTTACCGAGCAACGCCGCCATTTCGGTCGCGCCGCCAGGCGTAACCCCCTGACCGGTTATAGCGATACGCATTACCCAGAAAAACGCGCCGCTCTTGACGCCGAGTTCCGCCGCCTTTTCGGAAAGCGTTTTATACAGCGTATCGTTGTCGAACGTGTCGACCGCCTCGACGCACGCCTTTATCTTGGGCAACAAATCTTTGGCAACCTCGGCGGAGGTTTTATTCTTCTTATTGTCGAAGAGCGACAGGTCGTATTCGGTCATCTCGGCAAGCCAGTCGATTTTTTCGGGTATTTCGCCGAAAGTTTCGATTCTCGGCTGCATGAGTTTCGCCACCGCTTTAAGATCGAATTTGCCGTTTACTTTCGATGCCCGAAGATACGGCAGAGCGTGAGAATAAAATTCGTCTTCGGAAAGTTCCCTGATATATTCGCCGTTAAGCCACTTCAGTTTCGTCTCGTCGAATATCGACGGAGACTTGGACACTCCGTCGAGAGAAAAGAGTTCGACCATTTCGGGTAAAGTCATTTTTTCGACGTTACTGCCCTTCGGCGACCAGCCGAGCAGGGCGACGTAATTTATGATAGCCTCTTTAAGGTATCCCTTTTTAAGGAAGTCGTCGAAATTCGCGTCGCCGTAACGTTTGGAAAGTTTACGGGTCGCGTCTTTCATGATCGTCGGCAGGTGTATATAAACGGGTCTCTCCCACCCGAACGCATCGTACATGAGGTTATACTTCGGTGTGGAAGAAAGATATTCCGTACCGCGGATGACGTGCGTGATATGCATTAAATGGTCGTCGACGACGTTTGCGAAGTTATACGTCGGCATTCCGTCGCTCTTTATAAGCACGTTGTCTTCGAGTTCGGAATTTTCTACCCTGATGTCGCCGTAGATTTCGTCGTGATATTCGCTTACGCCCGTCGTAGGCACGTTCTGACGAATGACGTACGGTTCGCCCGCTCTGAGCCGCCTTTCGACTTCTTCTTTTGAAAGCGACAGACAATGTTTGTCGTATTTTCTGTTTCCGTTTTCGTCGGTAAGACTTTCAAGTCTCTCTTTGGTACAGAAACAATAGTACGCCCCGCCCTTTTCGACGAGTTCTTTCGCGTACTTCATATATATGTCTTTTCTCTCGCTCTGGATATACGGACCGTAATCGCCGCCGATGTCGGGTCCTTCGTCCCATATAAGCCCCGATTCGCGGAGCGAAGAATATATGAGTTCGACCGCGCCTTCGACGTAGCGTTGCTGGTCGGTATCCTCTATTCTCAATATGAAATCTCCGCCGTTCTTCTTGGCGAAAAGATAAGCGTAAAGCGCGGTGCGAAGTCCGCCGAGGTGCATAAAGCCCGTCGGACTGGGGGCAAATCTCGTTCTTACGGTAGCCATATTCGGTCTTCTCCTTAAAAAACACAAAAAATATTTAATATCGTTCGCTTTTTATTTTACCATAAAATAAAAAAAGTGTATAATGAATTTAAGCAAATTTCAAAATTTCACGGTGATTATTATGAACGATTACGTTAAAAACGCTGTCAAAGACTTAAAAACATTGATTTCGATACCTTCCGTGCAGGGCGACCCGCAGGAAAACATGCCGTTCGGCAAAGCCGTTTACGACGCGCTTGATTTCTTTTTGAAAACCGCCGGAGACATGGGCTTTAAGACGATAAATTACGACAACTATATCGGAGAAGTCGATTTCGGCGAAGGCGAAGAAGAGATCGGCGTTTTATGCCACCTCGACGTCGTACCCGCCGGCGACGAAAGCAAGTGGAATTATCCCCCGTTTTCGGCAACCGAGGTCGACGGCAAAATCTACGGCAGAGGCGCGACGGACGACAAAGGTCCCGCAATCGTGTGTCTGCACTGCATGAAAGCACTGAAAGACGAGGGATATATACCGAATAAAAAAATAAGACTGATTTTAGGTTGCAACGAAGAAACAGGCTGGAAATGCATAGAACATTTCAACAAAGTCGCGAAGATGCCCGAAAACGGGTTTTCGCCCGATGCCGACTTCCCCGTTATCTACGCCGAAAAAGGCATAATGCCGCTTAAATTCACGTTCAGAAAGAACAAAAAGTTGCTTTCGGTTTCCGGTGGCGACAGAGTGAACGTCGTCTGCGACCGTTGCGAGGCAAAAATCGTCGGCGATATACCCGATGCGGAAAAATTCGGCGTCGAAAAACACGGTGACGTCTATGTCGCATACGGTAAATCGGCGCACGGTTCCACGCCGCAACTCGGCGACAACGCCATGCTTAAAATGCTGAAAGCGCTTGCAAGCGTAAAACTTATAGACAACGAAATCATACGGCTGCTCTTCGACGACAAAATCGGCATGACGACTTTGTACGATTATTCGGGACACCTCACGATGAGCCCCGACGTAATATCTTCCGACGACGACAACATCTACATATCCGTCGACATCCGTTATCCCGTTACGGCGATCGGCGACGAAATTCTGAAAAAGTTCGCTCAATACGCGACCGTCGAAAGGCTTTCGCATCAACTGCCCTTGCGCGCCGACAAAAACGGCGAACTCGTGCAGACGCTTTTGAAAATATACAACGATCTGACGGGTAAAAACGAAAAACCGATCGCGATCGGCGGCGGCACTTACGCAAGGGCTATGAAAAACGCCGTCGCATTCGGTCCCGAAACCGCGGGCGTCGACTTCGCCATTCATCAGCCGAACGAATTCGCCACGCTCGAAAACCTCGAATTGCAATTCAAAGCGTACAAAGCGGCGATTAAAGAGTTATCGAAATAAGATATGCTTATAAACACTCTTCCGCCTCTTACGCGGAACGTAACCTGCGCGGTTACCGGGCACAGAATTTTAAGCGGTGATTTCGACCGCGAAAAACTTATAAAGACCCTCGACGGAATAATCGGCGAGGGTTACGAGTATTTTCTGGACGGAATGGCTTTGGGATTCGATACGGAATGTTTCCGCGCGCTGGAATACTTGCGCTCAAACGGCAGAAACATAAAAATAATCGCCGTAACTCCGTGCAGCGATCAGGCGGCGAGATTCCCCGCGAAAGCCCGCGCGGAATATTACAGAATGCTTGAATCCGCCGACACGGTCATCGCCGAACCCGATGCGTATTTTGAAGGGTGTATGCTTAAACGCAACGACTTTCTGGTAGAGAATTCGTCGCTTGTTCTTGCCGGTTACAGAAACGTAAAACGCGGCGGAACTTTTTATACGATAAACAAGGCTGTTTCGCTCGGCGTTACCGTGCGCGAATTCGCATAACAGCCGAAAGCAGGTAATCTATGAAAAAAATCTATCTTTTTATCTCGGGAACGAAAACAGGCGTTTCAAAATGCGTTTCGTTTTTCACGCGTAGCAAAAACACGCATTCGACGCTTTCGCTGAACGGAAAATTCGACTGTATGTACACGTTCGGTCGTTTTACGCTTAAACCCCTGCCGTCCGGATTCGTAAAAGAAAACATCCGCACGAACGTGCTTAAAAAGTACGACTACTGCCCGTGCAAGATATTTGAAATAGACCTGACCGACGAACAATATACCGCGCTGCTTGCCGAAATAAAACGATACGAAGACGAAAAACAAAAATACAAATACGCCATTCTCGGCGCGTTTTTATGCGCGTTCAGAATAAAAAAGACTTTTAAGTACAAACGTTTCTGTTCGCAATTCGTCGCAAACCTGCTGCACGACGGCGCGGGGTTGCCACTGCCGTACGATACCAGCCTTATGCGCCCGAAAGATTTCCTTACGCTGGACTACATAAAACCCGTATACGAAGGTTCAATCAGAAGTCTTGCGGAAAAAGTCGATTCCGGCGCACTCGTGCTGCCGACGGAATGATTTTGTCATCGAAGTTCTTCGCGGAATCGTTCGGCAAGATCGCCCGCCCCGAGAACAAGCAATAAATCGCCCTTACTCAGATTTTTTTCAAGATACGAGTACAGAACGGAAAAATCATCGAAATACGCTCCCGTTCTGCCGAGAGCCTTACATAAATCTGCGGCGTCTCCGCCTTCGATATAGCCTTCCCTCGCCGGGAAGGTTTTGTATATCAGAAGATTTTCGATTCCGCTTAAAACCGAAACGAACTCGTCTTTAAGAAATATCGTACGCGAATATGTATGAGGCTGAAATACGACAATCGTCTTATCAGCCGATTTTTCTTTCGCGGCGGCGAGAGCCGCCGTTATTTCTCGCGGATGATGCGCATAATCTATAATCGTTTCGGCGCCGTTTATTTCTCCTATTTTTTCAAAACGGCGTTTAACGCCTCTGAAATCCCTCAGCCCCCGCGCGATGTATTTTGCCGATATGCCGGACTCCCGCGCGCAGGCTGCCGCCGCCAACGCGTTTATAACATTATGTCTTCCGACGACGCGCAGAGATATTCTTGCGACTTTTTTACCGTTTTCCGTAAAGGCGAAAGAATATTTGCCTGCGTCGTCTTTTATATCGGCAGCACCGTATTTTGCGGGCTTTGAAACGCCGAAAGTCACGGCGTTTTTATATTTATAACTCCCCAGCGCGGGGTCGTCCGCGCACACGACGGCTTTATCCGCCGATTTAAGGTATTCGCGATAAGAATTTTTTAATTCGTCGTAGTCGGCGTAACAATCCATATGGTCTTTATCCGCGTTAAGACAGACCGCAATATCCGCCGGAAAAGACAGCATGTTTTTCTTGTATTCGCATACTTCGGATATAAAGGCATACTGACCGCGCAGTACGCAGTTTGAAAATTCGAGGTCTTCACCGCCGATATGCGCGGTAAATTCGCTATGTGCGGCAGCGAATATATGCGCAAGCATACACGTTACCGTCGTTTTGCCGTGACCCCCCGCCACGCCTATCACCAACGCGAAATTTTCGGCAATCGATTTAAGCAATTCCGCGCGGGAGATAACATACAGTTTTTCGCGTCGGGCGTAAGCAAGTTCGACGTTGTCTTCTTTTATCGCGTCGGAATACACCGCGACGTGCGCCCCCGCGATATTTTCTTCGCTATGCCCTATCGCGACGTTTATGCCCATGGCGACGAGTTCGTCGACATATTCGGATCTGCGGACGTCGCTGCCGTCGACGTCGAACCCCATACCCGACATATATTTTGCCATGCAGGACATACTTACCCCGCCGATTCCGATGAAATGCACTCTCAGTCTCATAGATGCGTTAAACCTACGTCATATTATATGCCAGAATGTGACTAAAGATTGATTTTGTTAAAAAAAGGTAAGAAAAAAATGAAAAAGTTTGGATTATTTGTTGAAATTTTGCGAATAACGTAGTAAAATATAGATATGAGTTGCGGAAATCTTTTAAGGATGACCGCTCCGCAAATAAATTTTACCCCAGGGGGAAATTATGAAAATTTCAGACGTAAGAGTAAGACTCATACAAAACGAATCGGGCAAATTACGCGCGGTCGCATCCATTACGATAGAAGACAATTTCGTCGTTCACGATATAAAGGTCGTCGAAGGGCTTGACGGAAACCTGTTCGTCGCGATGCCTTCGAGAAAAGGCAGCAACGGCGAATATAAAGATATATGCCACCCGTTGAACAGCGAGACGCGCGCCCTGATAACCGACGCGGTTATGGACGTGTACAAACTCGAACTTGCAAAAACCATAACGGAATAATCCGTAAAGAATCGCCTGCCGATATAAATCGGCAGGCGATTCTTATTTTTCTTCTCCGTAACCGTAACTGTTAAGCAGATCGGAACGGTCGCGCCAGTTTTCCTTTACTTTGACGTAAGTTTTAAGAAATACTTTCGCCCCGAGGAATTTTTCCATTGCCTCTCTCGCAAAAGTCGACACCTCTTTCAACGCCTGCCCCTGCCTGCCTATGATTATGGCTTTATGGTTCGGCTTTTCGCATATTATATCGAGGTCTATATCGTAAATTCCGTTTTCTCTTCTTTCAAACTCGTTCACGACGACGGCTACGCCGTGCGGAATCTCCTTGTCGTATTTAAGCAGTATCTTTTCGCGCATGAGTTCTGCGATCATGAATTTTTCGGACTTGTCCGACACGGCGTCGGGGTCGAAGACATATTCGTCCGACTGCATGAACGAAAGCAATATTTTAAGCAATTCTCCTACGTTTTTACCCTTTCTTGCCGAAACGGGAATAATCTCTTTCGCTCCGCAATCGCTTAAAGCGGTAAGATTTTCGGGTATTCTGTCTCTGTCCGTAATATCGGTTTTCGATACGACGACAACGACGGGAATACCGTAAGAGCAATATTTTTTTACGGTTTCGACGTCTTCTTCGCCGACACCCGTATGTCCGTCGACGACAAACATAACGACGTCGCAATCTTTAGCCGTCAGCACGGTGGTTCTCTGCATACGCGAATTCAACGCATTTTTTGCCTTGTATATACCCGGAGTGTCTTCAAAAACAATCTGATAATCGTCCGTCGTTTTAACGCCGTAAATACGATCGCGCGTAGTCTGAGGTTTAGGCGAAGTTATCGCCACTTTCTCGCCGACAAGCACGTTTACCAGCGTTGACTTACCCGCGTTTGCCCTGCCTACGACCGCCACCGTTCCGCACTTCATACGTTCCTCCCGACGCCCGCCGCCGTCATTATTTCTTCGGCGAGTTCCGTCATTTCTTTTTCGTCTTTTTCGTTCATATGGTCGTAGCCGAAACAGTGCAATATGCCGTGTAACGTCAGATAGCATACTTCCCGCAAAAGCGAATGCCCGTATTCCTCCGCCTGTTCCGCCGCGCGGCTTTCGCATACGCAGATCGACCCGAGCGGAAGTCTTCCGCTTTCCTCGTCGATCTCGGACGGATAATCGTTTAACGTAAGCGTCTTATAACGTATTCCGTCGAAATTCGGAAACGACAGAACGTCGGTAACTCTGTCGACGTCGCGGTTCTCACGGTTGAGCGTTCTGATTTCGTCTTCCGTCACGAACGCGACCTCGATTTCGAGCGGAGCGGTCTGCCCGAGTTTTTTATACGCCGCGTCGGCTATTTGCGCAAGCGGATATTTTGCCGCCTCTTCGTCGAAACAAAGTATTTCCAGATTATTCATTACCGCCGCCCTCGGATCTGTGATTTCCTATTTTAAGTTTCGGGTATTCCACCCTGCCGTGATATATGCCGGCAAGCGCGCGGGTTATGGTATGACGGATGACGTCGATGTCTTTCATCGTAAGGTCACATTCGTCGAACTGCCCGAACGACATTCTCTCTTCTATAATATCCCTTACGGCAACCTCTACTTTATCCGCCGTACGGTCTTTGAGTGTTCTGACTTTAGCCTCGCACCCGTCCGCTATCATTATGATCGCGGCGATTTTGGTCTGCGGTTTTGGTCCGGCGTAAGAGAATTTCGCTATGTCGAGTTCGCCGTCGGTATACTTGGTCGCCTTGACGTAAAAATACCTTATAGGCAACGTGCCGTGATGTTGCAACGCGACGTCGGCGAGAATTTTCGGCAGGCGATATTTAAGTATAAGTTCGTAACCGTCTTTGGCGTGCGAACGTATAATCTCGGTGGAAAGTTCCGGCGTAAGTTCGTCGTGAAGATTTCTGCCCGTCTGATTTTCGGTGAAAAATTCGGGGTTTTTGAGTTTGCCTACGTCGTGATAATACGCGCACGCCCTCGCAAGCAATGGATTTTCGCCTATCGCGGTTGCGCAACTTTCGGCAAGCGTCGACAGCGCGACGGAATGATTGAACGTACCCGGAGCGTTTTCTATCAACGCCTTTATAAGCGGCGCTTTATGGTCTGTAAGTTCGGCAAGCCTGTAATTCGTAAGCGCGGAGAAGACCTCCTCAAACAGCGGCAGCCACAGCGTCATCAGTATCACCGACAACAACCCCGACGCAACGCCGTCTATAAGATAATCTGCCCAGTGGACGGCAATCGTGTCTACGTTGAGCAACAAACACGAACACACTACCGGCAACGCGATCGGAAACCCGAGAATAAGCACTTTGAATCTTGCGCTTTTTCCGTCTACCAGATAAATCGCCATGGTACTGGTTATAAAACCGATTACAAGCGTCGCATACAAAGAGCGGTTTTCGTTCATATCGACCGACACGAACGCATCGGACATAAACACGAGAAGGCAGACGACGCAGTTCATATAAACGGCTTTACGCCTGTCCGATACCATAAGTACGAGAAGAGCGCACAGCGCGAAAGGTCTTGCGTAAACGCTCCTCCACTTACCGATGGCATACATCATCAGCATCGACACTTCGAGAATGACGAAAAGCATGTTTACGTTTTTGCCCTCGTACAGAAAGTCTCTGTCCTCGAACCAGAGGTACAGGAACATTCCGCCCGAAATCAGACAGACGGATATGACGAGGTAAAAAATCGTACCTATCACACCCTCGTGCGCGATATGTTCCCACGCAAGCGGCATATCGAAGTCGGTACTGAGAGCCAATGCAAACGCAAACAACAGCATGATTATCGCCGTATGAATGGCGAAATACGACACCGTTCTTATTACGTCGCGTTTCTCCCACTTTTTAAGTTTTTCGTTTGTTTTTTTCATTTAATTCCTTATTTTCGGTCGTTTCGGCGCGTTCGTACGCGCGGATTATTTCCATCACCAGCGAATGTCTTACGACGTCCGACGCGGTGAGATAAATAACGCCTATTCCGTTTATATTTCCGAGTATCCGGGTGGCGTGTTTTAGCCCGCTTTTTTTGCCCTCCGGCAGATCGATCTGCGTAAGATCGCCCGTTATTACCATTCTGCTGCCCTCGCCCATACGGGTAAGAAACATCTTCATCTGTTCTTTCGTCGTGTTCTGAGCCTCATCGAGTATGATAAACGCGTTCGACAGCGTTCTGCCGCGCATATACGCAAGCGGAGCGATCTCTATAACGCCGCGTTCGATAAGTTTAAGATACCCGTCCATACCGAGCATCTCCTGCAAAGCGTCGTACAACGGACGAAGATACGGGTCGACTTTATTCTGCAGGTCGCCCGGCAGAAAGCCGAGTTTTTCGCCTGCCTCGACCGCGGGACGCGTCAGAATAATCTTTTCGACTTCTTTATTCTTGAACGCCGATACCGCAAGCGCGACCGCAAGATAAGTCTTGCCCGTTCCCGCGGGACCGACGCCGAACACGACCGTATTTTTCTTTATCGCGTCTACATACCTCTTTTGACCGACGGTTTTGCATTTTATCTGTTTGCCGCGCGAAGTTATCGCCACGACGCCAGACATTATCTTTTCTATGCCGGCGGCATTGCCCTCTTTTGCGAGTTCCACGCAGTAGATTATCCTTGTTTTGTCGATCGACTCGCCCGCCTTTACTATGTCGCCGAGTTTTTCGACGACCGTCTCGGCAAGTCTTACGTTGTCTTCGGGACCGGAAAGTTTAATCTTCGTGCCGTCGACAAAAGCCGTAATGCCGGTTTCCCTGGCGATAATGTTAAGATTTTCGTCCAATACGCCGAGCAATGCGGACAAATCTTTTATATTGCCCATATCGACAGTCGTAATTATATCCGCCACATTTACCTCCGTCAGTTTACGATTTCCGTATATACGAAAGTCGCCGTATATATGATTTTACCGTCTCTTTTTTCTTCACGGACAGAAGACGAAATTACGTCTTTACCGTCCAGAACAGCCTTACCCAGAGCCAAAGACCTGTTTTTATACAGATCGCCCTCGCCCGATGCCTCGTATTCGTATACGAATGTCGTCTCTATCGCGACCTCGCCGAGCGCATACGTCTTTATAACCGTATCGCCGTGAACGTACTCGCCGACAATCAGCGTATCGCCCGATTTTACCTCGTCGCCGACCTTTACCGCGGCAACGCCGGACAATACGTTTATTTTTACGATTCTGCCCGACACCGTAGACACGATAACGGCTTTACCGACGTCAAGCGGGTCGTTTTTATCCGCGTCGCGTTTGAGATCGACTATTATCCTACGTCCGCTTTTTACGACCGTGGCATAAGACACTCCGTCGGTTTTCAGCGCGATTTTTTCACCGAGAGACGGCAGATCCGCCGAACATATCTTTCCTTCTTCGATGCCCTCGTCTTTCAATACCGCTATAATTTCGCGTCGGAAAGAGGCTGCGTCGCCTTTACAGACGATCTCGCCTACGACGCCGTCGGAGACCTTTGCGAAGATCGTAAACATCACGGCGCCGACACACATTCCTAATGCCGAAAGACATTTTTTTATAAATGACGCTCCGCCCTTATAACCTATTTTTTCCACATTATAGCACATATTACGCGAAATTGCAAAAATTTTTCGCTCGTCTGCGGCTTTTACGGTGAAAAAACACTCGTTTTTATCGTAAATCAAGTCGTCGAGGTATATTCCGCGCCCGAAACACTCGCCGAAAAACGGATCTATGCCGTCGCCCGAGATTTTCATTCTGACAAAAAGCGAATCGCGCATCATCCGACCGTCACTCCCGTAATTTCGCCGAGTATAACCGTTTCGCGTTCGCCGAAACATTTTATGCGTAAATTCTGCCCCGTAACGGAAATGACTCCGCCGCGCGTGCATAACAGAATTTTATCTGCGGACAACTCGGCTATTCTGCGTACGCCCTCGAAAATCCCTCCGCGCCTGCCGTAGACCGAATACCTGAATTTTTCGGGTTTTATCTCGCTAATAAGCCCGAACATGCCTGCGATTTCGTCTATCATCGAAACACCTCGGGTTATTATATGAGAAATAACGGTTTTTTATTTATGCCAGCCAAGAATAAAACGAACCGTGGTCTGACGACGTATTTTTGGCTAATA
>USHO01000027.1 GCA_900554485.1 uncultured Eubacteriales bacterium | reverse complement strand
TTTGACAAAAAGCGCGAAAATAGCGGCGTTTTGGCAAGGTTCGTTTTATTCTTGGTTGGCATATACCCGCAGATTTATAAAGCCTCGTACGGGTCTACGACGACGGACGTATCGAAATACTTCCACGGAAGTTCGTCTTTAGGCGGTTCGACCTTAAAACAAAGTCTTTGTTTTGACACGGGGTGCGTAAACGCGAGAGTCGTAGCCCACAGCGCGAGCCTGCCCTTTTTCGCCTTATCGCCGCCGTAACGCATATCGCCGTATACCGGCGTACCCATATGCGACATCTGCACGCGTATCTGATGACTCCTGCCCGTGTGCAACGTAACGAGGGCGAACGCAAGCCCGTTTTTCTCCTCTTTCACCTCGTATTCGAGTTCGGCAAACTTTGCCCCGTCCACGGACTGTCCGCAGACGTAAACCATATTGTTTACAGGGTTCTTTTTCAGATAATCGGTGAGCGTCGCACGTTTTTCTTTAGGGCTGCCGACCAGAACCGCGGAATATTTCTTCTCGAAATCGCCCGTTTTCATCTGTTCGGAAAGCCTTGCCGCCGCCTTGCTGCTCTTTGCAAAGACCATAACTCCGCCGGTCGGTCTGTCGAGTCTGTGGACAAGCCCGACGTAGACGTTACCGCTTTTATTTTCGCGTTCCTTTATGTGTTCCCTGACGACGGTGAGCATATCTTTGTCTTTGCTTTCGTCTTCGCAGGACGGCACGCCTTGCGGTTTCATCACGACGATTATATGGTTATCTTCGTGCAAAACCACGAGATCTTCTTTTTCAAATTGTTTTTCACTCATTTATAAACATTCCTCCCGCTCCGCATGGGAGATTTATTCCTTCTTCGGTCTTTACGCCGACTTCGTACGCCTCGACTCTGCCCTTTCCGACCTTCTCCCCGACGGTAAGCGTCAGAATGTTTTCAAGCACCGTCGGTTGCAGACCCGTAGTATAACTGTTGATAAGTACGAACAACGGGTTATCCGACAACACCTCGGTACAGAGTTTTACAAACGGATAAATTTCGGTTTCGATTTTCCACATTTCGCCGTTCGGACCTCTGCCGTAACTCGGCGGATCCATTATTATCGCGTCGTATTTATGTCCGCGTTTTATCTCGCGTCTGACGAATTTCACGCAGTCGTCGATAATATATCTCACGGGTTTGTCGCCCAGCCCCGAAAGCCTTACGTTCTCGCCCGCCCTTTCGACCATACCTTTGCTGGCGTCGACGTGACAGACGCTTGCGCCCGCCGCCAGACACGCGACGGTCGCCCCGCCGGTGTACGCGAACAGGTTAAGTACGCTTATCGGTCTGCCGGCATTCTTTATAAGCCCGCGCATTATATCCCAGTTGACAGCCTGTTCGGGGAATAACCCCGTATGCTTAAAGCCCATCGGTTTGATTTTGAACCTGAGATCGTCGTAGGATATAACCCATTCTTCGGGAAATTTTTTAAGGTATTCCCAACGTCCGCCGCCGCTCTCGCTGCGGATATACTTGGCGTTGAGTCCTTTATAATTCTCCATATCCGTCCGCGCTCCCCAGATAACCTGAGGATCGGGTCGGAGCAGAATTACGTCTTTCCAGCGTTCGAGTTTATATCCGTCGCCGGTTGCCAGAACGACGTAATCTTTCCATTTATCGGCTACTTTCATGCTTTTTTGACCACTAACGTAACTTTATCGCCGTTTATATCGAAGTATTTCGTGTAACCGTCGAACAGTCCGTCGACAAGTTTTTCCGCCAATACGTCGCGCGCGATATCGTCGCCGAGAGTTCTGAAAGCCTTTGCGCATACGCCCTCGGCGCTGTAACCGAGTTCGATCCGGTCGGTAACTTCAAAACCCGCCTCTTTGCGCATATTCTGCACCCTCGAAACGATTTCCCTTACGGTTCCCTCCATAAGGAGTTCGTCGGTGACGTGCGCGTCGAGAACGACGGTCAGTCCGTCGGTACTTTCCGAAACGTAGCCTTCGGCGGGTTCGCTGGAAATAAGCAAATCGTCGAGCGACAGCGAAACGGGCTTGCCGTTTACTTCGAAGTCGTAAGTTTTGCCGCTTCTTACGGCGTTCACCACCGATTTTGCGTCGCACGTTTCGAGGAATTGCCTTATTCCTCCGAGCAACGCTCCGTATTTAGGTCCGAGCGTTTTAAGTTGCGGCTTTAACTTATAATTTACGAACTGCGACGCGTCGCGTAAAAGTTCGAAACTCTTGATGTTGAGTTCGTCGCGCGCTATGCCGTAGAGTTCGGGCGAAAGGTCTATCTTTCTGTCCGAAGCAACGTAAAGTTTGCCGAGCGGTTGACGGTTCTTTATGTTACTGCCGTTTCTCGCCGCTCTGCCAAGCGATACGATTTCGAGAACGGTTTCCATGCCGTCTTCGAGTTTCTTGTCGATAAGGCTTTCGTCCGCCGTCGGAAAATCGCAGAGGTGTACGGATTCGGGAGCGTCTTTATAGAACGGCACGACGAGGTTGCGATACATGCTTTCGGTCATAAACGGAACGAAAGGCGCGCAGATTTTCGCCAGAGTCACAAGCACCGTGTAAAGCGTGGTATAAGCCGCCGCCTTGTCTTCGGTCATCTCGCTGCCCCAGTATCTCTCTCTGCCGCGGCGGACGTACCAGTTGGAAAGTTCGTCGGTGAAATCCTGAATAGTCCTTGCGGTCTCGAATATCTTATAATTTTCCAACCCATCGTCAACGGTCTTCACAAGCGTGTTGAGTTTCGACAAAACCCACTTGTCCATAAGGTTGAGTTTACACTTTTTAAGATCGTACTTCGACGGGTCGTATTTATCTATTTCGGCGTATAAGACGAAAAACGCATATGTGTTCCACAACGTGCCCATGAACTTACGCTGTCCTTCGGACACCGCCTCTTCGTAAAATCTGGTCGGAAGATACGGCGCGCTGCCGGTATAGAAATACCACCTTACGGCGTCCGCGCCCTGCTTGTCGAGCACCGTCCACGGGTCGACGACGTTGCCGATATGCTTGCTCATCTTGATACCGTTCTTATCGTTGACGTGACCCAGGACTATACAGTTTCTGAAAGCCGCCTTGTCAAAGAGAATCGTGGAAATCGTGAGCAACGTATAGAACCATCCTCTTGTCTGATCAACCGCCTCGGATATGAAATCCGCAGGGAAGTGCTTTTCAAAGAGTTCTTTGTTCTCAAACGGATAGTGATACTGCGCGAAAGGCATCGACCCCGAGTCGAACCAACAGTCGATAACCTCTTTCACTCTGGTCATCTTACCTCCGCACTTACCGCATCTGCAATGCAAAGCGTCGATATACGGGCGGTGAAGTTCGATGTCGCCTTCGACTCCGCAGGCGTCTTTGAGTTCTTCTTTCGAGCCCATCACTCTGATTTCGCCGCAGTCTTCGCAGACCCATATCGGCAAAGGCGTACCCCAGTATCTTTCGCGTGATAAGCCCCAGTCAATGACGTTTTCGAGGAAGTTGCCCATTCTGCCCGTTCCTATCGATTCGGGCATCCAGTTTACCGATTTGTTGGCGGCTATAAGTCTGTCTTTGACAGCCGTCGTCTTTATAAACCAGGAACTTCTGGCATAATACAAAAGCGGAGTGTTACAACGCCAGCAGAACGGATAACTATGCTCGAAGAGTTGATCTTTGAACAGTTTTCCGCTTATTTTAAGATCTTTGATTATTTCCTTATCGGCATCTTTGACGAACTGCCCCGCATAGGGGGTTACGGCGTCGACGAATCTGCCGCGGTCGTTGACCATCTGCACGAACGGAAGATTGTACTTTCTGCCGACGTTCGCATCGTCTTCGCCGAACGCGGGCGCGATATGCACGATACCCGTTCCGTCCGTAAGCGTGACGTACTCGGCATTGGTTACATAAAACGCCTTTTCTTTGAACGTACCGAGGGCGTACGGGAACATAGGCTCGTATTCGGTACCCTCGTAAGATTTGCCTTTCTTTCTCGATACGACTTCGTATTCCTCGAAAAGAGTCGGCACGAGAGCCTCGGCGAGTATATAATTCTCTCCTCCGGAAGTAATCTCGACGTAATCGGCGTCGGCGTTCATACAGAGCGCGACGTTCGACGGGAGCGTCCAGGGCGTAGTCGTCCATACGAGGAAATAAGTATTCTCTTTGCCCTTTACTTTGAATTTGACGTAAACAGATTTTTCTTTGACGTCTTTATACCCCTGAGCGACTTCGTGAGAAGATAGCGCGGTTCCGCAACGCGGGCAGTAAGGAACGATTTTATATCCCTTATACAGCAGTCCTTTTTCGTTTATGGTTTTGAGAGCCCACCACACCGATTCGATATAATCGTCGTGATAAGTTACATAGGGATGATCCATGTCAACCCAGTAACCGAGACGATCGCTCATGTTCTTCCACTCGTTGGTGTACTTCCAGACAGACTGCTTACATTCCTTTATAAACGGCTCTATGCCGTATTTTTCTATATCCTGCTTGCCGTCGAGACCTAGTTTTTTCTCGATTTCGAGTTCGACAGGCAAACCGTGCGTGTCCCATCCCGCCTTGCGAAGAACGTGATAGCCCTTCATCGTGCGGTATCTCGGCACTATGTCTTTCATTACCCTGGTAAGAACGTGACCTATATGCGGCTTTCCGTTAGCCGTCGGCGGTCCGTCGTAAAATGTGAATTCGCGGTTGCCTTCGTTCTTTTTTACGCTCTTCCCGAAAATGTCGTTGTCCTTCCAGAATTCGATTATCTCTTTTTCTCTGCCGACGAAATCGAGCGACGCGTCAACTTTTTTATACATGATTACCTCCCGTGTTTCAATAAAAAATCCCCTGCGTCTGCCGATTGCTTGCGTCGGCAAGCAGCCTAAGAAGACGGGGGAAACCGCGGTACCACTTCTCTTCCGCCGACGCCGATTAAAACGCGCCGGACGACACTTATGACCTTTAACGCAAGGAAAAACGTCGCCGCTTAATAGGTTTCAGCCGTTCTGCGGCGCGGCTCGGAAATGATACGTCTGTAAGCGTTGCGTTCGGATTCCACCGATCCCGACTCTCTGGTACGCCCGTATTTATAAACGCGTGTTTTCGTCGCTGCCTTTGATATTGTATCTGTATAATAACAAAAAAAAATATTTAAGTAAAGCGTTTTGACAAAATCGGCGTAAAATAACTTGCAAAATTTAATAAAATGCGTTACAATGTATACACTGCGCTAGGCGGGGAGCCGGCGGTGCCCTGTACTTGCAATCCGCCGTAGCAAGGCTGAAGGTTCCCCGAGGCTCGCCGTATGGGTGGCTGCGCGCGGTAAGGCGTGTTGATATCAAGGTCTTATGCAACGCAGACCCGCGAACCGTGTCAGGATAGGGATATAGCAGCACTAAACGGTTATCTGCGTGTGCCATAAGGTTGCTTTGAAGGAGCGACCTGCCGCGTTACCGCATCGGTACGACGTGTCGACGGGAAATGCGCAGTATTACGAATTCACGGCGGTCCGGTTTTTATCGGTCCGCCATTTTTATTTGTCTTATGAGCGATATTAAAGAAAAATTAAACGCCGTTTTAAGCGATATAGCGGGCGGCAACAATTTCGGCGAAAAAATCACCCTGCTCGGGGCGACCAAATACGTCTCTATGGATAAGATAACCGAGGCTTGCGAAAACGGTCTTGCCGTCATCGGCGAAAACCACGCGCAGGAATTCAGGGATAAATTTCCGTTTTACCCCGAGGGCGTCGAAAAACATTTCATAGGCACGCTGCAATCCAATAAACTGAAATATGTGGTCGGCAAAGCCGACAGCATAGATTCGGTATCGTCGCTCGACATGGCGAAAAAGATAAACGATTTCGCGGCGAAAAAAGGCGTGATTCAGAACATTATGCCCGAAATCAACGCCGGATGCGAGGCGTCCAAAACAGGAATGACTTTCGACGAATTGAAACGCGTCTTCGACGATATGGCGGCTTTGCCTAACCTTAAAATAATCGGCATAATGGCTATGTTGCCGATAACCGTAGAACTTCCGATAACCGCCGACGCCGAAACCCTTGCGGGCATCACGCGCGGAATACGCGCGTTTTACGACGAAAAAAGGAAAAACCTTCCCGATATGAAATACCTGTCCATAGGCATGACGGGCGATTACAAAATCGCGATCGCCAACGGCAGCAATATGATCCGTATAGGAAGAGCAATTTTCGGACAGAGATACTGAAATTTTTCGACGAGGAAAACACACTGTGGGATTTTTTGAGTTTTTGACAAAAAAAGTCGCCGTAAAACCTAAAAAGGCAGACAAAGCGGAAAGTACGCCGGACGAAAAAGTTTCGGCGGATCCGACGTCCGGATTAAAACGCGGAAACTACGCGCATATAGACGAATTCCGCCCGCGTTCTTTCGACGACGTAGCGGCGATTATAGACTGCCTTATGGGCGGGAAACCCGCCATAGTTTATCTGACGGAAGTCCGCGATACGACGGCGCAACGCGTACTTGACATACTCTCGGGCGCGGCATACGCGCTTTACGGCAACGTCGGAGAAATCGGCGACGAGACGTATTTATTCACGACTGAAAAGAAATAAGGGGCTGCCATGAAAGATTTTATAGCCAAAATACTTATTCCGACGGCGAACGGCGAAAGCCTAAAACCGTACGGAGTTTTTCACTGTATCTGGCTTGCGCTGACAATCGCCGGTATGGTTGCGGCAGTTTATTTCACGCTTAAAAAAGAAAAGAAAACGCTTTACTTTTTATATGTGCTTTCGAGCATATTGATGTGGACGGGCGAAATTTACAAACAGTTTACCTCAGCATTCGAAACAGGAGTTTTCAACTATCAATGGTACGACTTTCCGTTTCAGTTCTGCTCTACCCCGCTGTACACGTTCCTGTTCTGCGCGATCGCGAAAAAAGGCAAGGCTTACGACGCGGTATCGGTGTACAACGGCACTTACGCGTTATTCGCCGGCACGATGGTAATGATTTACCCAAGCACGCTGGTGGCGAATTTCGGCATAAGCACGCAATCGCTTTTGCACCACGCGCTTATGATGGTTACGGGAGTTTCCGCGCTGGTCGAATACGGCAAAAAGATGTCGATTAAGTTGTTTTTGCAGGGTATGCTGGTTTACGTCATATTGTTCGCGATTGCCATAGTACTCAACTTCGCATTGCCCGCGATTACGGGGCAGAACGTAAACATGTATTTCGTATCGAAGACGTACCCCGTCGACGGTATACCGAGCAATCCGTTCAAGGTATTTCAGCAGGCGTATCCGTATCCGCTGTTCCTGCTCGTATATTCGCTTATATTCACAGAGGTTGCCTGTCTTATGGCTTACCTGTCTCACGTCGTGGCAAGCAAGAAAACGCAACGGGCGTAAATCGTCCGACACATATAAAACCCGGACGGCGGTCCTTCGTAAAGAAGGATCGCCGTCCGGGTTTTTATGTTTGTCCGGAATAATACAAAATCAGAATTTCCGCCAGACCATTTTATTTACGACGCCGACGTAAGACTGTATAATCTTTACGACCTTGGTCGAAACGTTTTCGTCGGTATAATCGGGTACGGGTAAGCCGTAATCTTTGCTTTCGTTAAGCCCGACCGCCGTATCCACCGCCTGCAACAGGGATTTTTCGTCTATGCCGGCAAGCACGAAACAGCCCTTGTCGAGAGCCTCGGGGCGTTCGGTACTCGTTCTTATACACACTGCCGGAAACGCCCTGTTTATGCTTGTGAAGAAACTGCTTTCTTCGGGTAAAGTTCCGCTGTCGGAAACGACCGCGAATGCGTTCATCTGCAGATTATTGTAGTCGTGAAATCCGAGCGGATCATGACGTATAACGCGTTTATCCAACTTAAACCCGCTTTGTTCGAGCCTCTTTTTAGACCGCGGATGGCAGGAATACAGCACCGGCATATCGTATTTTTCCGCCATTTTGTTTATCGCCGTAAACAGCGAAACGAAATTCTTTTCGGTGTCTATGTTCTCCTCTCTGTGCGCCGAAAGAAGTATATATTTTTTCGGTTGCAACCCAAGCGTTTTCAGTATGTCGGATTTATCTATGTCGGCAAGATTGTTTCTAAGCACCTCCGCCATCGGCGAACCCGTAACATAAGTACGCTCTTTCGGCAATCCGCACTCGGCAAGGTATCTCCTCGCGTGTTCGCTGTAAGCCATATTGACGTCGGATATAATGTCGACTATGCGCCTGTTAGTTTCCTCGGGCAGACATTCGTCTTTACAGCGGTTGCCCGCCTCCATATGGAATACGGGTATATGCAATCTTTTGGCGGGAATAGCGGACAGACACGAATTCGTATCGCCGAGTATCAACAGCGCGTCGGGACGTATATCGACCATAAGTTTGTACGAACAGTTTATTATGTTGCCGACGGTCGCGCCGAGATCGTCGCCGACCGCATCCATATACACCTCGGGTTCGGCAAGTTTAAGGTCTTTGAAAAATATACCGTTAAGATTGTAATCGTAATTCTGCCCCGTATGCGCCAGTATGCAGTCGAAATATTTTCTGCACTTGTCGATTACCGCGGCAAGGCGGATTATCTCGGGGCGCGTGCCGACGATTATCAGCAGTTTCAGTTTTCCGTTATCTTTGAATTTTACGTCTTTATAATCGGTTTTCATGATTACCTCGTCAAACCTTTTCAAAATAAGTATCGGGACGGTTCGGATCGAATTTTTCGTTAGCCCACATAAGCGTGATCAGATCTTCGGTATCGCTCAGATTTATGATATTATGAGTATACCCGGGGAGCATATGCACTGCGGTCGGGCGCTCTCCGTCGACCTCGAACTTCATAACCGTATCGTCGCCTATCCTGCGTTCTTCGATTAAAGCCCTGCCCTTTACGACAATGAAAAATTCCCACTTGGTATTATGCCAGTGTTGCCCTTTGGTAACGCCCGCTTTGGAGACGTTCACGGAAAACTGCCCGCAATTTTCGGTTTTCAGAAGTTCGGTAAAACTTCCGCGTTCGTCCGAATTGATTTTAAGCGGAAAAGCGACTTTATCTTTCGGCAGATACGACAGATACGTCGAATAAAGTTTTTTCGCAAACGACCCGTCGGGAATATCCGGCACGACGAGCGTTTCGGGTTGCGCGGCGAATTTTTTCAGCAGATTTACGATTTCGCCGAGCGTCGCTTTATGCGTTACGGGTACATAGCGGAATTTGCCGCCGTTGCAATCTTTGACTTCAAGCCCGTCGTAGTCGCATTTATGAGGCTTGCCCCCGAGCGCATCGAGCATTTCGGCGACGAGATCGTCTATATAGGTAAGTTCGAGTTCTACTGCGGAGTCGGTTACGATAACGGGCAGATCGTTCGCCGTGTTGTAGCAAAACGTGGCGACCGCGCTGTTATAATTCGGTCTGCACCACTTGCCGAAAAGGTTCGTGAATCTGTAAACCAGAACTTCTGCGCCGGTTTCGGCGGAGTAATCGAAAAACAGGTCTTCGCCCGCCTTTTTACTTCTGCCGTACTCGCCGTCGTACCTGCCGATAAGCGTCGCCTGAATGCTGGAAGACAGCATTACCGGACAGCGGTTACCGCAGAGTTTCAGCGTATCGAGAAGTTTCGACGCAAACCCGAAATTGCCCGTCCTGAATTCCTCGGGGTCTTTCGGACGGTTCACCCCCGCCAGATTAAAGACGAAATCGGCATTCCCTGTATAATAGTTTAATTTGTCTTCGTCGCCGATGTCGTATTCGTACACCTCGTCTATTTTTAAGTTCGGTCTTGTACGGTCTTTTCCGTCTTTGATGTTTTTAAGCGCGCAACACAGGTTTTTACCGACGAAACCCCTCGCGCCCGTAACCAGAATTTTCATTCCGCTTTGCGTCCCCCGTTTTCATGATTTACGGTTAAAAAATTTTCGATCTTGGTCTTGAACAAATCGAACGCCACATCGTTGAAACCGCCGTTTATGATTATGTCGGCGTATTGCTTGGTCGGTTCGATATATCTGTAATGCATCGGCTTGACGGTCGTAAGATATTGTTCGATAATACTTTCGACACTTCTGCCGCGTTCGCCGACGTCGCGGCGCACGCGCCTTAAAATACGCTCGTCCGCGTCGGTTTCGACGAATACTTTAACGTCCATTACGTCGCGCAGTTTTTCTTCGTACAAAGCCAGTATTCCGTCGATTATCACGACGGGTTTAGGGTCGATTTTAATCGTCTCTCCGCTGCGGGTGTGAACGGTGAAATCGTAAACGGGACATTCGACGGACTTTCCGCTTTTGAGCTCGGCCATCTGCTTTATCATAAGGTCGAATTCAAAAGCCTCGGGAATATCGTAATTGAGTTTCGCCCTTTTTTCGATCGGTATATCGTCGTGCGCGAGATAGTAATTGTCGCATGAAATCAATACCGCCTCGTCGGCAAAATAGTCGCGTACTCTTTTCGCAAACGTCGATTTACCCGAACCGCTGCCGCCCGCGACGCCTATAACAAGAGAATTCTTCGTCATATCCCGTCACCTGCCGTTATATTTTTATCGGATTGAGATTTTTATAAGTAGTGAAACGGATTTCGTATCCGTTGTCGTCTATCGGAAACCCTACGCGGGTGCATACGAACGAATCGGATTTATCCAGATCGTCGAAGAACACTTCCGCTCCGCCGTCCGCCGCGACCTTGGTTACGAGTACCTCTTCGCAATAGGGCAGCATCGTATGATAAAACGTCGCGCCGCCGATGACGTATACGTCGCCCTTCGCCATCTTCAGGACGGACAACATATCTTCCAGCGTATGCACGCATATCACGTCGTCGCGTTCGACGCCCTCGGGGCAGATGACTATGTTTTTGCGTTTCGGCAACGGCTTGCCGCCGGGGAAGGACAACAACGTGTTATACCCCATGCAGACCGTCGACCCGAGCGTGGTTTCTCTGAAAAACTTCATATCCTCGGGCAGACGGAACAACAAATCGTTCTTTTTGCCTATTCCCCACTTTTCGTCTGCGGCGACGATCGCGCGTATCATACGGCAACCTCCAACCTCTGTTTAAGCGGAGTCGCCTCATAACCTTCGAGACGGAAATCGTCGACGGTAAAGTCGTAAAAATTCTTTATATCGGGGTTCATAACGAACTTCGGCGCGGGATATTCGGGATTTTTCAGCATATCTTTGACCGACTCTATGTGTCTGTCGTAAATGTGCGCGTCGGCAATGACGTGTACGAGTTCGCCGACTTTCAGACCCGAAACCTGTGCGAACATATGCAACAGAACGGCGTACTGCATGACGTTCCAACCGTTTGCCACCGCCATGTCGTTGGAGCGTTGATTGAGTATTCCGTTGAGCCTGTCGCCTGTAACGTTGAAAGTCATCGAGTAAGCGCATGGATACAGATTCATTTCGTGCAGATCGGCGAAATTGTATATGTTCGTCATTATTCTGCGCGACGCGGGATTGTGTTTAAGATCGTACAATACCCTGTCGACCTGATCGAATTCGCCCTCTTTGTAAATATTCTTAACGCCTAACTGATAACCGTATGCCTTGCCTATCGTGCCGTCTTCGCCTGCCCAACTGTCCCATATATGGGAATGCAGATCGGCTATTTTGTTGGATTTTTTCTGCCAGATCCATAAAATTTCGTCGACGGCGTTCTTAAAGCCCTGCTTACGCAGAGTGATTATCGGAAATTCTTTCGACAAATCGTAACGATTGACTATGCAGAATTTCTTTATGGTGTGTGCGGGCGTGCCGTCAAGCCATCTGGGGCGAACTTCGCGGTCTGTATCCCATATACCGTTCTGTAAAATATCTTCCGCATTTGCGCGGAACACCTTGTCTGCGTAACTCATATGTATCTCCTTTTTCAGCCGACGTTGATTTTCTCTTCCGGCAATCTTGCCGTCGGGTCGTTTTTCTTGATTATCGTGGCGAATGCGAACGTTATACCGCCCATTCTGCCGATGAACATAAATGCCGTAAGTATAATTCTTGATGCGGTCGAAAGCGTCGGGGTTATGCCGAGCGAAAGCCCTACCGTGCCTATCGCCGACGCCGTTTCGTACAGACAGTCGAGCACAGGTAACCCCTCTATCGCGCTTATGGCGATTCCGCCCAAAGCCCACAGCGTTATATAAAGCGACGCTACCGCCGCCGCTCTTCTGATTATCGCATCGGATATTCTGCGACGGAATACGTTTACGTCGCGATTGCGCCTGAATATCGAAATCATTGCGATAAACAGCAACGTAACCGTGTTTATTTTTATACCGCCGGCGGTCGAACCCGACGCCCCGCCGGTAAGCATCAGCAGAATCGTGATAAACTTACTTGCCGACGTCATGGAATTAAGG
Source organism: uncultured Eubacteriales bacterium (assembly GCA_900554485.1). Classification (GTDB taxonomy): domain Bacteria; phylum Bacillota; class Clostridia; order Christensenellales; family Borkfalkiaceae; genus UBA10281. The sequence goes on along the minus strand of USHO01000027.1, from coordinate 699 downwards.
TCTGCGGTATTGCTGCCGGCAGTCCTCGGCGTAATTGCCATAAACAGCGACATAAGTATTCGTCTGCCCGTACTTTCCGACGAAAAATCGAAAAAGAAAAACCAGACGGCAGGCAGAATTATAAGTATCGCCGTGGCGGAAAGTATAATCTTGGATTGCAGGCGGTATTCGCGCAATCTGAACTTATGTTTTCTTATGTCGTCCCATGTGAGAAAGCCTATTCCGCCCGAAACTATAAGCAACGAAACCGTGATTATGACAAGCGGATTTCCCGCATACGCCGTAAGCGACGCGAACTCGTTGCCCTTGCCGCCGAGTATGTCTATACCAGCATTACAGAACGACGAAACGGAATGGAAAATGCCATACCATACGCCTTTGAAAAATCCGAATTCGGGAACAAAAACGATCGACAGAAGAACCGCGCCGATGAATTCTATAACGAAAGTGGTCGACACGATAAAACGCATAAGCCTGACGACACCGCCGATCTGAGTTGCGGCAAGCGAATCACGGACTGCCGCGCGTTCACGCAGACCGATTTTGTGTTTCGTCCAGGTAAGCACGGCTATCGCTATCGTAATGACGCCCAGCCCGCCGATCTGTATCAGCAGTAAAATGACGATCTGACCGAAAAGCGACCAGTGCGCCGCGGTATCCACCACGACGAGACCCGTGACGCACGTCGCCGAAACCGAC
>USHO01000026.1 GCA_900554485.1 uncultured Eubacteriales bacterium | reverse complement strand
GTCTGTCGCGTTTTATTTTATTCTTTCGCTGGAAATCAGCGTTCCGTAATTGCGTCTGGGCAATCTGAAACGTATTCCGTGTTTTTTGAGTATAGACAATACGAACCAGCCGAGCAGGGCGATCGCGATTATAACGGGTACGGTTATCATCAGCCATAACGGCACGTTACCGACCTTTACGTCGCTCCACATCTCGTTTACCGCTTTAAGTTCGCTGCGGCTGAAAGCCGTCATTATCGCGCAACGATCAACGACGTCTTTCATCGGGTACTGCGTGGTAAGTTGTCTGCCGATGTTGTCCGTCGAGGAATATATTATCACTTTTCCGTCGGCGGTCTTGTATTCGTCGGATATGTTGCCGAAAAAGTACGAATAGTCGATTTCTTCGGTGCGGTCTTCATCGGGTTCAAGTGCGAGTTCGTATCCGTCGAGCATATGCTCGAATACCTCGTCGCCCGCTATCGGACTGACGTAGCCGATATAATCCATATTGGAAATGGCGATCTCGGGCGAAGACAGAAAGTCGACGAACATCTGCGCGAGTTCTTTATTCGCGCCCTTGGGCATTACCCACGCGTCGAACCATATGTTACTGCCTTCCTTGGGTACGGCGTAGTAAAGCGTCGCTCCGTCGTCTTCGTCGGCAAGGTCGAGGGTATAAGCCGCGTCGCCGGACCAGGCGAAGTTTATCGCGATTTTGCCTGCCGCCATATCTTTCTTTCCGCTGTCGACTTCAAAGCCGTAAACGTTGTTTTTAAGCGTTTTCAACTCTCTTCCGGCGGCGTCTGCGGTTTTTTCGCCGTCAAGGCTTTCAACGGCGGCTTTAATCGCCGCTATCGCGGTTTCGGTACCTTCTTCGCCGCGTCTTTCTTTAACCTCTTCGAGGTTCTCTACGTCTTCGACGAGGTCGCTGTCGACGTTGTTGAAGATTTTGACGAGTATTTCGCGGTATTCGTCCGTTCCGAGGTCGCCCGCGGTGTAGAGTTCATTAAGCGTCGTAAGGCATTTGCGGTAGACGTATCCGACGGCGAGCGCGTATGTATCGCGTATGCTGTCTTTTATCGTGCCGAGGTTTTTGTAGTAGGCGTTCCAGGGGAGTTCCCACGTCGCGACGAATTCTTCGTACGCGCTTACGAGTTCGTCGTCTTCGAGACCTTCTATCGCCGCGGCGAATTCCTTGTTGTTTGCCGCAAGCACTTCCGGGTTATATACGAAACCCATTGTTCCCCACATATACCCGACGGCGTATTCGTTCCAGCCTTTGCCCTCGAATAAGTCTGTTATAAAGGGTGATGCGTATTCGTTGTAGTTTTCTATGCTGACGTATTTGCCGTCTTCGTCCACGTCGAATTTCTCGAGCATGTCCTCTTTTATCATACGCTGAATCATGTAGTCGGACGGACATACGAGGTCGTAATTGTATACATAACCGTTGCCGCTCTTGTGCTTTGTGAGTTGTAACTCGTTGTACATGTTTTCGAGCGTACCGAAAGTGGAATATCTTACTTTTACGGTGTGTCCGCGTTGTTCGCTGGCATATTTTTCAAATTCGGCTATCGCGTCGACGGTTTCCCATTCTTCGTCGAATTCGGATATGTACTCTTCGGCGTTGTATACGTTAAGGTACTCGATTTCGCCGCTTTTTCCGCAGGATGTAAGCGGAGCGAGACAGCCGACCGCCATAAGGGCGGCAAGTAACAGACTAAACTCTCTTTTCATCTTTTTTAGCCCTCCTTACGGCGATAATGTTTTTGACGAGCACATAGACGACCATTAACAGGAAGATTATCGCCGACAACGCTCTGAGCGCGGGTACGGACGAACCTTTTCCGCCTTTGGCGTATGCGTCGAAGACGTAGGTCGAAATGGTATCGAACGTCGGCGGGCGGGTGAACGTGGTGATTATGTAGTCGTCGAGCGACAGAGTGATCGCCAAGGTAAATCCGCTGATGACGCCGGGCATAATCTCGGGCAATATGACGGAAAACAATGCTTTCGTCGGGCTTGCGCCGAGGTCGAGAGCCGCCTCGTACAGGTTACCGTCGAGTTGTTTCAACTTAGGCAATACCGAAAGGTATACGAACGGGAAACACAGTACGATGTGACCTATTAAAAGCGATGCGTAAGTTCTGCCGAATGCAAACATCGTGCAGACCAGCGCGATAGAGATCGCCGTTACGATTTCCGCGTTTATTACTGGTATGTTCGTGACGGAATCGAGTACTTTTCTTACTTTCTTTTTGGAGTAGAACGATCCGATTGCGCCCATAGTACCCAGAATCGTCGAGCACGTCGCCGCAAGCAATGCAAGAACTATCGTGTTTACGACCGTCGTTTTCAGACTTTCGTCGGTGAAGAGTTGCTTGTAAAGGTTAAACCCCCATTCCTTTGACCATACGCCGATGGATGGCGAAAGGTTGAAAGAATATATCGTCAAAAGGACTATCGGAGCATATAAAAACGCTATTATGAGAAACAGATAAACCCATTTAAGGACTTTTTTTACCATAATCCGCCTCCTCTCGTATTGACTTCTCCGTCGGAGAATTTATTTGTTACGAACATCGTGATGAATATAAGTACGAGCAATATCATCGCTATCGCCGAGCCTGCGTGCCAGTCGAACATTGTCGAAAACTGATCTTCTATCAGTTTGCCGATAATAGTTACGTTTCCGTTGCCGAGCGTGTCCGATACGACGTAACTCGTCGTCGTCGGCAACAGCACCATGGTTATCGCGCTGACGATGCCGGGTGCGGAAAGGGGAACTACGACTTTGAAGAAAGTCTGCGCGCTTGTCGCGCCGAGATCCTGCGACGCCTCGAGTACGTTCTTGTCGAGTTTTATAAGCACGGTGTAAAGCGGCAGTATCGTGAACGGCAGATAATCGTATACCATGCCGATTACGGTGTTGAACAAACTCATTTTATTCGAGTTGTAGAAACCCATCGCAAATAGCAGTTCTTTCATCGCCGCCGTGCGCAGAACGAAGTTTATCCACATCGGCAGAATGAAAATCATCAGCAGTACCGAGCGGCTTTTCATCTTTGAACGCGCGAGTATGTAAGCCACGGGATAGGCTATAAGCAGACATACGACGGTAGTTATTATCGCCAATGCGAAACTTATATATATCGCGCGGATATTCGCCGACGAAGAGAAGAACGCGGTGAAGTTTGAAAACGAAAACGTGAAAGCCGTCACGTCGTTTGTTACGATTTCTCTGTTTTCGACCGTGAACGCGTAAAGTATTATCAGTAACAACGGAAATATCACGAACGCCAACATGAACACGGCGTAGGGAATGCCGAGGTTTTTCCTCGAAAATTTCAACGCTTTCATGTTATTTCGCCGCCTTTAAGGTAAGTTTTATCTTGTCCGCGGGGATTTTTACCGAAACGCGGTCGTTTTCGTTCCAGGTGTATTCGGTATCGACGATGAAATCTTCCTCTTCTTCGTCGGTGCGGATAATTACCTGATAGTGGTCGCCCTTGTAGACTATCTGAATGATAGTGCCGGCGGCGTCGCCGTCTTCGTCGTTATCGATTATTTCGATGTCTTTAAGCCCGACCTCTACGTTGACGTCAACGTCCGTAAGGTCGATTTTTTCGCCCTCTTTTGTTATGAGGTAGCCCTCTTCGTCAAGGGTGCTGCCTTCGTAGAGTTGGGTTACGTCGCATTCAAATTCGCCGTCGGCAAAACATACGGTGTTTTTCTTGGTTATATAACCCGTGTAGCGGTTGACATCGAATTCCTTTGCCATTATGTGAATGTCGTCGGGGCGGACGATTACCGAACAATGCGTTCCGAACTTTCTTTCGATGGTGTCCTGCGCGACGATTTCGGTTTTGCCGACCGTTACGACCATTTCGTAATGAACGCCTTTGAAAATCGAAGAGGTTACGACGCCGTCCACCTGACCTTTGCCCTCGTCCACGAGGTATACGTCTTCGGGGCGGACAACGACGTCGACTTTTTCGTTCTTCGGGAATTCGTCTACACAGTCGAATACCTTATTGATAAAGCGGACTTTCTTGTCGCCGACCATCGTGCCGGAGAAGATGTTGCTTTCGCCGATGAAGTCGGCGACGAACGCGTTTTTCGGCTCGTTGTAGATGTCCTTAGGCGTGCCGATCTGCTGGACGTTGCCGTCTTTCATTACGACTATGGTGTCGCTCATCGTCAAAGCCTCTTCCTGATCGTGCGTGACGTAGATGAAGGTTATACCGAGTTTGTCGTGCATCGCTTTGAGTTCGAGTTGCATGTCTTTTCTCATTTTAAGGTCGAGCGCGCCGAGGGGTTCGTCCAACAGTAATATTTCGGGTTCGTTGACGATTGCGCGCGCGATCGCGATACGCTGTTGCTGTCCGCCGGAAAGGGTAGTGACGTCTCTCTTTTCAAACTCTTCGAGGTCGACGAGTTTAAGAACCCTCGAAACCTTCGCGTCGATGACTTCTTTGGAGAGTTTTTCGGTTCTTGTAACCGTCTTGCCGTTTTTGTCGACGTAGGTATTGCGATAGCGTTTGAGTTTAAGCCCGAACGCTATGTTGTCGTATACGTTGAGGTGCGGGAACAGCGCGTAACGCTGAAAGACGGTGTTTATCGGTCTTTCGTACGGGGGAAGATTGGTTATGTCTTTACCGTTAAGTAAAATTTTGCCCTTGGTGGGAAGTTCAAACCCCGCTATCATTCTCAGCGTGGTCGACTTGCCGCAGCCCGAAGGACCCAGCAGGGTGATGAATTCGCCCTTTCTTACATACAGGTTGAGATTTTCGACGGCGGTCTGTCCGTCGAAAACTTTTTCTACGCCTATAAGTTCGATGATCTTTTCTTCTTTTTCCATAATGTTATCTCCTCGTGATTAAAACGTCGGCGGGGCGGCTACCCAGATGAATTTAGCCACTCTGTCGGTCGGGTTTTCCATATAGTGTGTTTTCGATGCCGAAAAGTAAAAACTTTCGCCCTTGTTACATCGGTATTTGCGGTTACCCAGATGTACGACGACGCTGCCCGAAAGTACATAGCCGAATTCTTCGCCCTCGTGCGGAACGTCGGCCTCGGTGTATTTGCCGGGCATAAGTTCGACGATGATCGGCTCCATAGCGTTTTTTTGCGCGTTGTTTACAAGCCAGTTGATTTTCAGCGCGCCCGTATCTTTTTCGATGAAATCGTCTTCCTTGAAGACGATTTTTTCTTCCTCTTCTTCGGAGAAGAATTCTTTGAGATTTGTGCCGAGCGCAGACAGGATGTCTATAAGCGTCGCAATCGACGGACTCGTAAGGTCGTTTTCGAGTTGACTTATATAGCCCTTCGTCAGTTCGCACCTGTCGGCAAGTTCTTCCTGCGTCAGCGCACAATGAAGTCTCAGTTCCTTTAATTTTACGCCGAGTTCCATAGTAAACAAAAAGTTTAGAGGGTTAAGTTTATATAAACGAAAAGTTTACAATCTCTAAACATAACGCAAGTATTATATTCTTACTCCTGTCGTATGTCAAACGTTTGAAAGCACTTTTTTCAATATTTTTTTCGTTTGTTCATAGATGCCGTTCCGCAGGCATAAATTTAATTCTGAAAACGGGAAAAACGCTGCCTTGGAAGTCTGCGCGGACGAATTTAGAGGATTTCCGCTATTATTCGACAATCCCCGTTTATATCGATTGAATTTCGACGTTTTTCTCATCGTAAAATGGAGGAGCAAAGTTTGAAAGGGAAGACCAAAAAAGCAGTCGCGCTTTTTGCGGCGGCGTGCCTGACGATAATAGTCTGCGCCGCGTACCTTAACGCAAGCGGTAAGTATTCGGTTTACACTTACGCCACGGCTAAAAAGAAACTGCCGATTTATTCGGTGGAAAGAACCGATAACAAAATCTCGATTTCGTTCGATTGTGCCTGGGGTACGGAATACACCGACGAAATTTTACGGACGCTTGAAATGTATAACGTAAAATGCACGTTCTTCGCCGTTCAGTTCTGGGTTGAAAAATATCCCGATTACTGTAAGAAGATCACCGCTGCCGGACACGGGCTGGAAACTCACAGCAAAACACACCCGCACATGAGCAAACTTTCGCAGGAAGAGATCAAAGCCGAACTTCTGTCGTCGAAAGAGGCGATAGAGGAGATTACGGGTAAAACGGTCACGCTCTTCCGTCCGCCGTTCGGCGATTATAACGATAAAGTCATATCCGGCGCCGAAGATGCGGGGCTTTATCCGATTCAGTGGGACGTAGACAGCCTCGACTGGAAAGACCTTTCGGCAAAAGACATCGCCGCAAGAGTCATAAAACGGGTTAAGTCAGGTTCGATAATTCTTATGCACAACAACGGTCTGCACACCGCAGAAAGTCTTCCGCTTATTTTCGGACCGCTTATCGCAAACGGATACGAATTCGTCAGGATAGACGACCTTATATATAAGGATAATTACGAAATTCTCCGCGACGGCAGACAGCGGACAAAATGACAAAGATAAATTTTTTTAGTAACTTACGATAAGTTACGAAGGAGATAAATAATGATGAACGAAGAAAGGCAAAACAACAGAGTCTTCATAAGAGGCGAAATCGTGACCGAGGCGAGATATTCGCACGAAGTCTACGGCGAAGGGTTTTACGAGACCGACGTGTCGGTAAAACGGCTGTCGGGTCAGGCGGATATTCTGCCCGTGACCATATCCGAAAGACTGATCGAAAAACATTCGCTTACGGTCGGGTCGGAAATCAGCGCGATAGGGCAGTTCAGAAGTTACAACAAACTCGCCGACGGGAAAAGCAAACTTATGCTTACGGTTTTCGTCAAAGAACTGGTCGACGCGCCCAAAGCGAAAAACCCCAACAACGTCGTGCTGTCGGGTTATATCTGTAAGCCGCCGATTTACCGTACCACTCCGTTTTCGCGCGAAATAGCCGACGTGCTTATCGCTGTCAACCGCGCGTATAACAAGTCCGATTATATTCCGTGTATAGCCTGGGGAAGAAACGCAAGATTCGTGCGCAATCTGGCCGTCGGCGAAAGGGTTGCGCTTGCGGGCAGAATTCAGAGCCGCGAATATGTGAAGAAAATTTCCGAAGACGAAAGCAAAACCATGACGGCATACGAAGTTTCGATATGCAAACTCGCCGCGTACGATAACGTGGATTGTTTCGATCTCGACGAAGAATTCGGTATTTATCCGCTCGAAAGCGAAACCGCCGAAAAGATAGTATAACCCGATAATATATAATATATGGATACCCCGCCGCGAAAACGCGGCGGGGTGATTGCTGTTATCTTAAAATCGGTTTTATTCTTGGCTGGCATCGTTAAATCGGCAGACAATATAAAATCAAACATAGAACCCTCCGTCATTCGCGGGAAAATACGGGCGGGGATGATTTTTCGATCGCCCCCGCCGCGGATTAAACGTATTTTATTTTTTTGTCTGAGACGCGCCGCAATACGGGCAGACAGGAACTTCGTCGGAATAATAAGTTATCATCGCTCCGCAGTTTTCGCACTTGCAGTTCAGAAGTCTTCTGTCCGCTTTGCGTTTGTCGTTGTAAGAAAGCGTCGTTCCGTCGAAGAGGAGACCGGTAATATAGCCTTTTTCCATACTCGTCAGAATTTCCTGCTTTATGACTGCTTCTTTTTTGCCCGATTGAGCGGCTATGTCCGACAGGGTGTAAAGGTGTTCCACCGTAACCGCCTGTACCGTGCGTTTAATCGAGTTCAGCCCGCCTAGCGAGGAGAACAGAATGGGGCAGGCGTAGAAATCCACGACCACGAAAATTATGCCCAGAATCATTACGACGGGCATTCTGCCCGCGCCGATTATTATCATCGGAATGCCTCCGACCAGCAAACAGGCGGAGAGAATGGCGAACAGAAGAACCGTTCTTATCTTTGCGTTTATTTTTTTCATAACGATGGTTACCTTATATATTAAATGCTTATGCGTATTATAATATAAAACCTTCGCGTTGTCAAGCGGTAAAAATAGTAAAAAAATACGAAAAATAATTGACTTTAATTTTTTCTTTTTATATAATATACGAGGAAATAAACGGTGAGGGCGTATAGTGCCCGTACAAGCGTTTATAATACTTAGGTAAATAAATATCGGAGGATATAAAAATGGCAAATGTTAGAGTTGCGATTAACGGTTTCGGTCGTATAGGTCGTCTTGCGTTCAGACAGATGTTCGGCGCGGAAGGCTATGACGTAGTCGCTATCAACGATCTTACCAGCCCCAAGATGCTGGCGGATCTTTTGAAATACGATACCGCTCAGGGCGGATATTGCGGTAAAATAGGCGAAAACCTTCATACCGTTTCGTCCAAAGAACCCGTATTGGAAGAAGACGGCAAGACCGTAAAAGTTCCCGGTTCCATCACCGTAGACGGTAAAGAAATCACCATTTACGCTATGCCCAAGGCTCAGGATCTTCCCTGGGGTAAGTTGGACGTAGACGTAGTTCTGGAATGCACCGGTTTCTACTGCTCCAAAGAAAAATCCATGGCGCACATTCAGGCTGGCGCAAAGAAAGTCGTTATTTCCGCTCCCGCGGGCAACGACCTTAAGACTATCGTTTACAGCGTAAACGAAAAGACCCTTACCAAAGACGATCAGATTATTTCGGCTGCGTCCTGCACGACCAACTGTCTTGCTCCTATGGCGAACACGCTTAACAAGTACGCTCCCATCGTCTCGGGTATCATGAGCACCATTCACGCTTATACCGGCGACCAGATGATTCTTGACGGACCTCACCGCAAGGGCGACCTTCGCCGTGCGAGAGCGGGCGCCGCTAACATCGTTCCCAACTCGACGGGTGCCGCTAAGGCAATCGGTCTCGTTATCCCCGAACTCAACGGTAAACTCATCGGTTCGGCTCAACGCGTTCCCGTTCCCACCGGTTCGACCACCATTCTTACCGCTGTCGTTAAGGGTAAAGACGTTACGAAGGAAGGCATCAACGCCGCTATGAAGGCTGCCGCATCCGAATCTTTCGGTTACAACGAAGATCAGATCGTTTCGTCCGACGTTATCGGTATGAGATTCGGTTCGTTGTTCGACGCTACTCAGACTATGGTTTCCAAGATCGACGACGACACCTATCAGGTACAGGTAGTTTCCTGGTACGATAACGAAAATTCGTACACTTCTCAGATGGTAAGAACCATCAAATATTTCGCGAACATTAAATAATCGTAAAATATAAAGAAAACTCCGCAACAATCGTTGCGGAGTTTTTTGTATGCCGGACAAGAATTAAACAAACCTTGCCAAAACGTCGCTATTTTCGCGCTTTTTGTCAAATCCTCGTTTGAAGTACGTCCGGTACGTCTGCACTCGTCTTTACCAAAAATCATCAAAAATATCGACGTTTTGGTTGCTTGCAAGTCTGACGGCGGATTTTCAGACTAAGACAAGGCACGCGAACGGGTTAATACCTGACGTATAAGCCGCGAGCGTAACGACGTATCAGTCAAAAATACGTCGTCAGACCACGGTTCGTTTTATTCTTGTCCGGCATGCCGGACAAGAATAATGTAAAAACGGAACGTCAATCGTCGTTAAGATTCCAGTCTATCGGCGTTTCGCCGTTCGCGACAAGAAAGTCGTTTGTCTTTGAAAACGGGCGACTGCCGAAAAATCCGTTATAACACGAAAGCGGGCTGGGGTGCGCGCTTTCCAGAATAAGGTGACGTTTGCCGTCGATGAACGCCTTTTTGCTGCGGGCGTTCGCTCCCCACAGGATAAATACCATGGGCTTTTCTCTGGCGGCAAGTTTTTTTATCACTTCGTCGGTGAATTGCGTCCAGCCGCAGTCTTTGTGCGAGTTAGCCGCTCCGCGTCTGACCGTAAGCGAAGTGTTGAGCAAAAGCACGCCCTGTTTTGCCCACTTCGTGAGGTTTCCGTTGTCCGGTTCGGTTATACCGAGGTCGCTCTTTATTTCTTTATATATATTGACGAGCGACGGCGGAAGTTTTACGCCGTCCTGCACCGAAAAACACAGTCCGTGCGCTTGTCCGGGTTCGTGATACGGATCCTGTCCGAGTATAACCGCTTTTACGTTTGAATACGGCGTCAACTTAAACGCGTTGAAAATATCGTACATAGACGGGTAAATATCCCGCGTCGAGTATTCGGTTTTAAGAAATTCGCGTATTTTAAGATAGTTTTCGCTTTTGAAAAGGTCGTCTAAAACTTCGTCCCAATCGTTACCTGTTTTTATCATCGTCTTCTCCGAAATTGAGTGTTTCTCTTATGACGTAAACCGGTCTGCGCTTTACTTCGTCGTAAGCGTAACCGAGATAAATGCCGGTTATTCCTTGCGAAATCAGTATCAGCGATACGCCCGCGCCGACGGTCGGGAATAGCCACGCCGCAAGCGGAAGGCTTATCGACAGCGCGGCAAGAACGATAAACGTTATAAACGCCGCAAGCGACCCCACGCCGAGAACCGCGCCGATTTTAAGCGGCAGAGCAAGAGGTTTTTTGTCGTAAGGAATTATGCCGTTCATTGCGATTTTCGCAAGTTTTTTGAAGTTATAAGTCGTTTTGCCTTTTTCGCGGGCAGGGCGGTCGAAGTATACGAAAGCCTCCTTAAATCCGAGCCATGTTACCTGCGCGCGCAAAAAACGCGTCGTCTCGGGCATCGAAATTATCGCGTCGAGAACCTTTTTGTCGTATAATTTGAATTCGCTCGAATTTTCGGGAATATTCAGCCCCGAACCTCTGCGCAGCAGACCCATATACGCCGCCGCCGATAGTTTTTTACCGACGGTTTCGCCTTCGCGCTTTGTTCTGACGGCATGCACAACGTCGTAGCCTTCTTTATACTTAGCGTACATTTCGGGTATGAGTTCGGGCGGGTCCTGAAGGTCGGCGTCGAGAAACACGGCGCAGTCGCCGGCAAGAAGTTTCATCGCGCAAAGATACGCCGCCTGTTGTCCGAAATTACGGGAGAGGAAGACCCCTTTCACGCGCTTATCCTTTTCGGCGCGTTCGCGGATGACTTTTTCGGTTCCGTCTTTACTGCCGTCGTTTACGACGATTATTTCGTATGCGACGTTCATTTTTTCGGCTACCGCGGTTACGCGATCGAAAAACAACGGAAGACTTTCTTCTTCGTTGTATGCCGAAGTTACGATACTCAATTCAGGTTTCATAAATTTATTTTAACATTTTCGGGCGCAAAAGTAAATAGTAAACGTGAAATTTAATTAAATACGTCGTATATTTTTTGACAAACGGACGAAAAAGCGGTATACTGAAACCGATTTGGTATTTTCGGAGGGAAATTCAAATGGATTATAAAGTAAATTACGATAACTGGCTTACCAGTCCTTATATAAATGCGGAGGGGCTTAACGAACTCCGCGCGATGGAAGGCGACGACAAGGCGATAGAATACGCTTTCGGCGCGGAACTCGAATTCGGCACGGCGGGTATGCGCGGAATAATCGGATACGGTACCAATAAAATGAACATTTATACCGTTCGTCGCGCTACGCAGGGGCTTGCGGAATTCATTAAGTCGAAAGGCTATGCCGCTATGAAAAAGGGCGTCGCCATATCTTACGATACCCGTAACAAAAGCGAACTGTTTGCCCGCACGGCGGCAGGCGTGTTATTGTATAACGATATAAAGGTTTATATCTATCCCGCGCCGCGCCCGGTACCGATGCTCTCTTACGCGGTCAGAAAACTCGGCTGTTTCGCGGGTATAATGATAACCGCAAGCCATAATCCCAAAGAATACAACGGCTATAAGGTTTACGGCGCGGACGGCGCGCAGATGAGCGTCGAAGACACCGAAGAGGTCGTAAAATATATTTCCGCGGTCACCGATTACTTCTCGGTTAAAGAAGTCGAAGTAAAAGAAATAAAGCGTCGCGGCAATCCGGCATCGCTTTCCGTTATCGACAAACATCTCGAAAAGAGTTATTACGACGAACTCGTAAAACTTACGTTGTCCAAAAAAGCCGTCAAAGAGATAGGCAAAAAGATAAAAATCGTATATACTCCCGTACACGGCAGCGGTTTCGTACCCGTTACGACCATACTTAAACGCCTTAAAATCAAGGTGACGGTCGTCGAGGAACAAGCCGTACCCGATCCGAACTTCTCGACCGTAGAAGTACCGAATCCCGAATTCAAAGAGACGCTTAAAATGGGTATCGCCCTTGCCGATAAAATCAAGGCGGACGTCGTCTTCGGTACGGACCCCGACTGCGACAGACTCGGCGTAGCCGTCAGAAACGACGACGGAGAATTCGTCGCGCTGACGGGTAATCAGACGGGCGTGCTTTTGCTCGATTATATCCTGCTGAGGCTGAAAGCGGAAAACAAGACGCCCGCAAACGGCGTGGTCATAAAGAGTTTCGTTTCTACGGGGCTTGCGCAATCCGTGTGCGCGAATTACGGCGTCGAACTCGTCGAAACTCCCGTAGGGTTTAAGTTCATCGGCGAAAAGATCAAACAGTACGAATCCGACGGTTCGCATACGTTCATCTTCGGTTTCGAGGAAAGTTGCGGGTATCTTCGCGGTACGCACGCCAGGGATAAAGACGCGGTCGTCGCGAGCATGCTGTTCGCCGAAATGACTTGTTATTACCAGAGCATAGGCAAGAGCGTATACGGCAGACTTAAAGAACTTTACGAAAAATACGGGTTCGTTCTCGACGTTACCGACAGCATTAAATATTCGGGTCTCGACGCGATGAAAGAAATGAACACGGCTGTCGGAAGCATGCGCGAAAAACACGTCGAAAACGTCGGCATTTACACAGTAAGCGGTGTCCGCGATTACCTCGCCGGGACGAGAACGGCAGACGGCGTGACCGAAAAGATAAACATAAGCGGTGTCAACTGCCTGTATTACGAACTGCTCAGCGGCGGATTTATATGCCTCCGTCCGAGCGGTACAGAACCGAAACTCAAAATATATTATTCGGTAAAAGCTAAAGATAAGGCTCATGCCGAAAAGGCGATAGAAGAACTCAGAACGAATTTTACCGCTCTTCTGAACGATGCCAGCCAAGAATAAAACGAACCGTGGTCTGACGACGTATTTTTGACTAATAC
>USHO01000025.1 GCA_900554485.1 uncultured Eubacteriales bacterium | reverse complement strand
AAGCGCGAAAATAGCGGCGTTTTGGCAAGGTTCGTTTTATTCTTGGCTGGCATAATACAGGCAGAATTTACTTATTCCGGCTCGAAAATGAGGGCGATTGATATAAATTTATCCGTCGTCGGAGCATTACTGTTGTCAATAGTTCGGGAACCGCCCGTCACGTTTTTGCGGAGCGGCAGAATGGTATTATTCTTGATCTGCATAAAGCTATGGAACTTATACACGCGCGGCTTATAAGAAAAGGGACCTGCGTTGACGGCGACAAATGCGATTATGTGATTTGCGAAGATAAATGAATTCACGCGCATGATAATGACTCCGTTTTTGTATTTCGCGATAAAGAGTTTATACAAAAAGAACGGAGAAAACCTCGGTAAAATCATGATCGAAAAAAAGTAAAGCGTACACGGTCAAAGGTCGCGAAAAACTCAAGGCGCAGGCTCTGGCAAGCGAGAAAAACGAAAATCCGTATTCATGGAAATTCTCCGTCGAAGACGGTAAGACGATAAATCAGTACACCGCATATTTTTATACATGCGGAATTTGTCGGCTGATGACCGAACTCGGGTTGAAGGAATATATCCCCGCGATGTGTACGCTCGATTACGATATGGCAGAGTTGAACGACACGGTGTTCACGAGAGAACAGACATTAGCCGGCGGAGGATCGTTATGCGATTGTCATTACGATCATAAACCGCATAACTGACGTTTTTTAGTTGCAAAAACAAAAAGAAGATGATATAATTGACGAAATAATCGGGTAAAATAACTGATCCGGAGGGGTAAATGACCAATAACGAATCTCAGGAAATGTATCTGGAAACGATACTTAAATTACAAAAGCGCAAGGGCACCGTGCATGCGATAGACGTCGCGGAAGAACTCGGATATTCAAAACCGAGCGTTTCTCGCGCGGTGGGAATAATGAAAAAAGACGGTTTCATCGTCGTGCGCGCGGACGGAACGATTGACTTTACGGATTCCGGAAGAGAGAAAGCCGCGCGTATTCTCGACAGACATAAGTCCCTTACGGACGCTTTGGTGAAAATGGGGATGGAACGCGGAGCGGCGGAGGAAAACGCCTGTCGTGTAGAACACGTTCTGACGGAAGATGCCTACGAAACGATTAAGAATTATTTCAAAGTATAAATTTTGACGATAAAAACGCCTGCGCTTGCGCAGGCGTTTTTCAGTCTTTATAATTTCGTTTGTCGGCATACATTTTTTCATCGGCGCGGGCGATGACTTCGGCTATGGTCGAAAGCGACGGGTCGTATTCCTCGTACCCGACGGCAACTGTAGGCAACCGACTTTCGTTCAGCCGTTTTTTATCGAGCAATCTGTGAAAGTTATCGGTGTATTCGTTTATATTCGCCACCGTTTTTTTAAGAATTACGCAGAATTCGTCTCCGCCGATGCGGTAACACCAGCCGATTTTATTGTAAATCGTATTGAGCGCATGCGCTATCGTGATAAGACATTGATCGCCGAATTGATGACCGTGATTATCGTTTACCGCTTTGAAGTCGTTTACGTCGAACAATAGTATGCCGGTAATTTCTTTCGTCCACGATATCCGGTGGTCGAAAGAGCGTCTGTTCAACAAGCCTGTGAGGGCGTTTGTCTGCAGAATGACGGTGCAATAATAGATATAAAAGAGAACCATTCCTACGGCGACCGACAACCAGACGATTTTAATCGATCGATTTGCCGACTGGCACGCCTCGCCGGCGAAAACCAGCATGAGAATAAGTATCGGCGCGGATTTGTCGCAACTCTGATATTTCGTATTGAAAACGATTACCGCGTAAATAAAATAAACCGCATTTATAAAAATCGTCGCATGGTACAACCAGTAGAATTTACAATGAATATAGACGTTCCGGGCGTTTACATAGAAAGTTATGCCGAAGAACATCGATAAAAATTCTATTATAGCGTTTATCGCGACGATTGCGTAGAAATACCATCTTGCCTTCGAGCGGTAAATCGAGGACGCAAACACAACGGGCGCAAGAGGGGCGATGGACAGTTCGATAAATTTAACGGCAGCGTGAGCCGCGCGGAACGACGCGTCGTGTCTTTCGAATATTTCGCCGAGGCATTCAGACAATGCGCCTACGATGATGATTATCGCGCAACCGGTTATTCCGATTTTCGCCGTTCTCGACAGAGTGCTGTTTTTCAAAGTAAATATCGATAGCACAATCATCGCGAACGACGTGACAATAATCGTCGCAATATATGTATAATTCATTTTCTGCCTCCTTATCATTAGTAATTATAGAAAATACGATGCGGTTTGGCAACCGCAGACACTACATTTTATACCGTTTGTGAAATTTATGTAAAATATTTATATATATTATACTAGATAGTTTATCTAGTGTCAAGACATTTTGTCTAGTCAATCACATAATATTGATATGGATAAAAGGTTTTGCGAGAATCTGAAGAACGCGCGGGCTTATGCCGATATGACGCAAAAGCAGGTGGCGAAGAAATTGGGAGTCGTCGAAAGTTGTTATGCCAACTGGGAACAGGGCAGGACAGAGCCTAATATCGACATGTTAAGGCGGCTCGGCGAAATATTATCGGTGGACATAGATACGTTGATAAACGGGGATTTATAGTCCGGGGTTAGTCGGAAGTATATCGCCCCTGCCGCGAGCGTACGCTCGCGGCAGGAGCTTGTTTTATAAAACGCTTTGTTCGGGAAGATGGAAAGATATGCTCGCGATAAACAACCCTCCCGGGAGTAGGCTCTCCCGATGAAGAGGGAGAGGTGGCACGCGTAGCGTGACGAAGAGGGGGCGACCTGCCTGAGATTGCGTCGCTCGTTTCACTCGCTCGCAATGACATAATAAAACTGAGATTGCCACGACCCGTAAACGGGTCTCGCAATGACAAGGTATAATATTATAAAGGTCGCCGCGTTGCCGATAACGTCGCAATACTGCGGCTGAAAACAAAAACGGGGTTGCCGCATTCCGCGGCAACCCCGTAAAACTATTTTGGTTATAAAGTGATTTTTTCGGTGACGTATGCGACAAGTTCGGATATGGGCAGACGTATCTGTTCCATAGTGTCGCGATCGCGCAGTGTAACCGTGTCGTCGTTTAACGTGTCGAAGTCTATCGTTACGCAGAACGGCGTACCGATTTCGTCCTGTCTGCGATAACGCTTTCCGATAGAACCGGCGTCGTCGTAGGTGCACATAAAGTGCTTGCTAAGCATCTTATAGACCTCTTTAGCCTTTTCGCCCATCTCTTTTTTCTGCAAAGGCAATACCGCGACCTTATACGCGGCAAGAGCGGGGTGGAATTTCATTACCACACGGGTTTCGCCGTTGTCGAGGGTTTCTTCGTCGTATGCCTCGGAGAGTACCGCAAGCATAAGTCTGTCCGCGCCGATGGAATACTCGATGTCGTACGGAATGTACTTCTCGTTTGTTACGGGGTCGGTATACTGCATATTCTTGCCGGAATATTCCTGATGACGCGAAAGGTCGTAATCGGTACGGTTGTGGATACCGTTGAGTTCCGACCAGCCCATCGGGAAGAGGTACTGAATATCGCACGCGCATTTCGCGTAGTGCGCGAGTTTGTCGTGATCCTTAAAGCGAAGGTGTTCGGGTTTGAAACCGAGCGACAAAAGGTAATTCCACGCGGCTTGTTTGTACTGTTCGTAATATTCGATGTCGGTGCCTTCTTTGCAGAACCACTGATGTTCCATCTGCTCGAATTCGATCGTTCTGAAGATGAAGTTGCCGGGCGTGATTTCGTTTCTGAAGGCCTTGCCTATCTGCGCTATGCCGAACGGAATTTTGGCGCGCATCGAACGCTGAACGTTCTGGAAATTTACGAACTCGCCCTGAGCGGTTTCGGGGCGGAGATAGATCTTGTTCTGATTAGCGTCCGTGACGCCCCTCGACGTCTCGAACATGAGGTTGAAGTTTCTTATAGGCGTCCAGTTGAACTTTCCGCATACGGGGCATTTAACCTGATGTTCGTTGATATACGCCTCCATTTCGGCGTAACTCATCGTGTCGGGGTTGACCTTGCCGTGAGAATGATTTTCGATTAAGTTATCCGCGCGTTCGCGGGTTTTGCACTCCTTGCAGTCCATTTTGGGGTCGGAGAAACTGGTCGTGTGACCGGACGCCTCCCATACTCTGCTGTTCATAAGAATAGCCGCGTCAACGCCGAACGAATTGTCGCTTTCCTGAACGAATTTCTTCCACCAACTGCGTTTGATGTTGTTTTTTATCTCAACGCCGATAGGACCGTAGTCCCAGGTATTGCCCATACCTCCGTAAATGTCGCTGCCGGCGAAGATTATTCCGCGCGCTTTGCAAAGGTTTACAAGTTTATCCATCGTTACGGCTCTTTTTTCTTCCATAATTCAGTCTCCGTTATATCTGTCCGCCGTGGCGGAACAAAGTTTACGTCGATAATTTTAACCTCTTTGCCGAAATAAGTCAAGTGTATAGAATTTAATTATATAAAAGCGCATAAAATTATTGTAAATTTTCGCGTTATGTGCTAGAATAACCGTATAAAAGCACAGAAGGCGTTAATTATGGATGCGAATAACTTTATCGAAGATATTATAAACGAAGAACTTGCAGAGGGCAAAAATACGGTCGTACATACGAGATTTCCGCCCGAACCCAACGGTTATCTGCACGTCGGACATGCGAAATCGCTCTGCCTTAATTTCGGTACGGCGGAAAAATACAACGGCATGTGCAATCTGTTTTTCGACGATACCAACCCTTCCAAAGAGAAGACCGAATACGTCGAGGCGATAAAAGCCGATATAGAATGGCTCGGCTTTAAGTGGTACGAAATTCATTACGCGTCGGATTTCTTCGACGAGATTTATAACCGCGCGATAAAACTCATAAAAGACGGAAAGGCTTTCGTCTGCGACTGGTCTGCCGAAGAGATTTCCGCCAACCGCGGAACGCTTACCGAACCCGGCAAGGAAAGCCCGTGGAGGAACAGGAGCGTAGAGGAAAACCTCAGATTGTTTGAGGGGATGAAAAACGGCGAATTCAAAGACGGCGAAAAGGTCCTCAGGGCAAAGATAGATATGGCGTCGCCGAATATCAATCTCCGCGACCCCGTAATTTACAGAGTGTTGCGCGCCACTCATCACAGAACGGGCGACAAATGGTGCATTTACCCGATGTACGATTTCGCGCACCCGATATGCGATTCCATGCAGGGCGTAACGTATTCGCTCTGTACGCTCGAATTCGAGGATCACAGACCGCTTTATAACTGGGTCGTCGAAAATACGGGCGTAGAACACAAACCCAGACAGATCGAATTCGCAAGGCTCAACATAACCAATACGGTTATGAGCAAACGTTACCTTAAAAAACTGGTCGAGGATAAGGCGGTTACGGGATGGGACGATCCGCGTATGCCCACGCTTACGGGGCTGAGAAACCGCGGCGTACCCGCTCAGTCGCTTAAAAATTTCTGCGAGGCAATAGGCGTCGCAAAGGCGAATTCCGAAATAGAAATCAGTTATTTCGAGCATTTCATCCGCGATTATCTTAATATGCACGCCGAACGCGCGATGGCGGTATTCGAGCCGCTTAAAGTCACGATAACCAACTTCCCCGACGGCGAAGAGGAAGAGGACTTTGAAATAAACCCCAACGACGAATCCGCGGGGAAGAGAAAGATAACCGTTTCAAAAAATATCTATATCGACGCCGAGGACTTTTCGCTCGATCCGCCGCCGAAATATTTCAGACTTAAAGTCGGCGGATACGTCAGACTTAAAAACGCATACATAATCAGGTGCGACGAAGTCGTTACGGACGAAAACGGAAAAGTGACCGAACTTAAATGTTCTTACGTTCCCGAATCGAGGAGCGGCAACGACACCAGCGGAATAAAGGTAAAAGGCGTTATTCACTGGGTCGACGCGGCGACGGCTGTCGATTGCGAGATAAGAAAGTACGATTATCTGCTTAAAGACGCCGCATATCCCGGGCAGGATTTTTCCGAGCGGATGAATTACGACAGCGTACATGTATTTAACGGAAAAGCCGAAAAATATCTTGCAGAAGTCGCCGACGGAACGAGTTTCCAACTTATGCGTAAAGGATATTATAAGAAAATTACGGAAAAAGGAAAACTCGTGTTGTCCGAAATAGTTTCGCTTAAAGACGGTTATAAACCTCAGAAGTGATATTTTTAGTTAAACGCCGAAAACGCGGTAATCGCGGTTGAGAGGGTATTATGTTCTTTTTGGTGGATATATTGTTGATCGCCGTTCTGGTCTGCGTGATCTGGGCAAGCGTCAAGTTCGGGTTTACGAGGAATTTCGTATTCGGAATTCTTCGTACCGTGATCGCGCTTGCCGGCGGAGCCGCGCTCTGTTTCGGCGTTTATCTTCTGATGGATAAATTCGGCTGGATAGATTATCTGTCCGACGGAGTAAGAAAATTCTTTGGCGAGATCTCGACGAATTTAGGTTCGGTGCTTACCGATAAGAACTATCGGTTCGCGGCTAAGATAATCGCGTTTCTGCCGTTCGGAATTCTCTTTTGCGTATTGGGTTACGTCATAACTTATTATCTTATAAAACTGCTTGTCCGTTCGGTTTTCGCGCCACTTCTTACCTGTATAAAACAGTTTAAGTGGATGAAGATAATCGACAACGTTTTAGGGCTTTGCTTTAACCTTGCAATTTATCTCGGCGTGGTCGTATGCCTGTTCGGCGGCGTGCACGCGCTTAATCAGAACGGAAGATATAAAGACGTAGCGAACAAAGGCGACGAATCGAGCGTGCCGAAAGAGATAGTAAACAATTTCTGCGAACCGATTCTGAATAATCTGCATGAAGATTTTTCCGCCGCGGTATTGGGCGGACTTATATACGAATACAATCCGCTTAATTCGACATTTGAAAAGTTGTTTAACAACAACTGAATCTCTGACAAATAAATAAACAACGACACGACGCCGCCGACGAGACCATATTCTTCTCACCGACGGCGTTTGTAAAAAAACAATACGGAGGAGGAAATTATGAAACGAATTTTGGGCATAGTAAGCATGGTACTCGTTTTGGTGTTATGTATTAACATTTATACTGTCGAGCAGAACAGTAAGATACTGGCGGACTATTATGACGAAATTATTACCGAGGAATTACCATATATAGATGTGGCTCAAAAATATTATAATTCATATGGCTTTTATGCGGATAAAGGTCAAGACGGAACTGATGAATGTTTATATTTGTCACATGCTCCTGGCGAATTAAATAAAGTAATAACTTTTGACGGGAATTCGATTCGGCAATACAGTGTCGGGGATTATGTTGCGCAATTTTCACACGATGAGTATAATCCGCTTACTTCGTTGTGGTATGGCGTAGACGATTCATCTTATAGTTTAAGCTATTCGTATAATTATGACGAAAATAATAATATGACGGAAATGTATATAGGTTCCGACCTATATTACACTAAAGAGTATGATAACGACTTATTGAAGAAAATTACATATTACAACGGAGATGTCGTCAGATATTTTTACGATGAAAATAATATGTGCACGACCGTTACTTATAATAATACGCCGATTATTACTTATATTTATAACGAAGATACGATTATAGAACGTGATGAGATTAATAATAGAACTACAGTATATTCTCAGACCGACAACGGTAATACAGTAAGCGGAGACGATTGGGAATTTTCTTCAACCGAAACGGATTATGAAACTGTTAAAACTTATTCTGTAGGAGATGATGTATATACCGTGACGTTGTCTCCCGACTATTTATATGTGGGGTCGCAAAAAATTTATTATAGTCGGGATTATTACGGACGAGTTATGAGTTATTGTAATTATGACGTTTCGTATTGCGATGACGAAATGTATGGATGTTATATAAAACGTACCGATGTTGGTACGAATTTAAGTTATGAATACTCCTATGAAAACGGCAATGTTGTCGATGTTGAAATTTATAGCGGCAAATCGTTCACGCATACATATTATGAGTACGATGAATTAAACAGGATCGTTTACGAATATAACGGAATAAATAATAAAGAATATAATTACTCTTATGACGTTGCCGGAAACGTTAAGATAACCGAAAGCGGACATAGTATTTGTGATTATAATAACAAAGACGGATTAGAGGGTGCGCGAGTATCTTCTTACAACAATCAAGCGGTCATATATGATGAATACGGGTTTAATCCTGTCGATATGGACGGGCAGGTTTATACTTGGACATACGGAAACAGGTTATCTTCTGTTAATAACGAAGAAATTATATACGATTATGATATTGACGGTAAAAGGATAAGGAAAAACGCACACGGATACATTACCGAATATTATTATGTCGGAGACAATGTTGTATATGAGGATAACGCATTGTATGGCAGGATTTATTACCTATATGATTATTACGGTGATTTGATAGGCTTTATGTATGACGGACAAACGTATTTTTATGTCCGTGATGCACTTAAAAATATTGTCGCTATAACGGATTATGCAAAAAATGTGATTGTCGAATATTTTTACAATGCCTACGGACAAACTGTCGATATGATCGGTTCTAAGGCTGAAACAATAGGAGTTATAAATCCATATAGATATAAAGGCTATAGATATGATGACGAAACGGGTTTTTATTATGTCGGTTCAAGATATTATTCTCCGGAAATAGGACGATTTATCGGTATTGACGATGTTTCGGCATATACAGATAATTCCGAAATGAGTGTCAACTATAACCCGTACGCATATGCAAACAACAATCCTATAAAATACTATGATCCGGACGGGCGTGCCGCAGTGTTGGTGATAGGAGGAATTTCCATAGGTATAAAAGCCATAATCGCAGTTTCGGCTGTCGTTTGTATTGCACTGATTATGGTTTGTTATCCTGTGGCTAGGGAAACGATTGAATTAAGATATTCTGCACTCGGTGATTTTTTTAATGCGTGTAAAGGCGCGAAATTAAGTTTTTGGGAACGCCGAAGGAAATCGCCCAGGTTATGCAAACATCATATAGTGGCAAAAATCGATCGCAGAGCAGAGGGGACTCGTGAAATTGTCAGACCGTATTTAGATGTCTTTACAGACGAACGAAATTTAATAGATATAAAAGAACGATTTCATCAAAAATTACATACTACCTGTTATTATACTGCACAATTTAATTGCTTTGCCCCATTAAAGGATCAGGAATTCAAGGTTTTGAATATGTTAAAAATTCAAAAAATAATTATAGGAATAATAAATTATACAGCGTGATATGAAACAAATTTTTAATATACCGATTTATCAACTGCTAATCGATGAAAAAAATCTAAGGCTTATATGCGTCGGTAGACGCATGCATATATTCGATATAAACACGATGAAGAAAATTTCCACGATAGGCGGTTTTTCGGATCTGTCTATGGCGGTAATCGGCTCGGATAAACTGTATACGATAGGAACGCAGGGAGAACTTAAAATTTTCGACCGCGAAAATTTTAAGTATAAAGCGAGCGTACAGACCTACGTTCACGACGGTGAAATTTTTATAAACGCGAAGAATGATAAAATTTGTGTCTGGGGGGCTAATCGAAGGATCATCGAGGTCGCCGTTGTCGACCTCGCAGAATTATCCGTAAATCGATATGATTTTCCATGGCGGACAAATGAATTTATATCTTATTACAGGGGTAAACTGTACGGGTTTGACGGTGACAACTTTTATGTGTCGGAGAGTTTCAGAGTAAATAAAGCCGGTCGGCGTAAAGGACTTAAGGACACGACGACTTACGGTATTTATTCGATTGAGGGAAATTCGTTATGTAAAAAAGAGACGATTTTTGAAACAGACGTATATTGCTTTATTTGGGGGTGTTTTGACGGCGGCGTATATGATAGCGATATAATAATATACAACGGGAAGGCGATTTCTTGTAAGCGCTTATTTAAGAAATATGTGTCTTTTGTAAAGAAGTGCGATAGCGGATTTATAGTCGGAACGGGTAGCAAATTTTTGTATAAAGTTTCTGATGATTTTTCCGAGAAAAGAAAGGTCTGTGAAGAAGAGTTTTTATCCGATTGCATCGAATACGGCGGTCATTACTATGTCGGCACATGGGAAAAACTGGTGATTATAGACGATAACGATGATATCAAGGAGTAGTATCGGTCTTATTTTTGACCGGCATGAATTTGCTTATTATCTTATCGCTATAAAAGACGGAAACGACCCGATCAACAATATCGATCCGACAGGCAACGGATATATTTCTTTACTTATTTTTTTAGGGATAGGGGCAGTAATCGGTGGCACTATAGGCGGAATTGTTGGTTATAACAAAGATGGAAATGTCGGACAAATTATACTAGATATTGCTATAGGCGCATCAATTGGAATTGCAACAGGCGCACTAATTACATTTATGGGGGAGGCAGTAGTTCTTGTATTTGGGAAATCAAAGATAGTATTTGGATTACCCATTGACAAGCAGTTGCAATAAGTTTGGCAGCATATAATATAGTTGCAGCAACTGTAGCGCCATTGATAGGTGTAAAAATGGAAATGCTTGAGCTAAATCTTACACCTACTAAAAATGATAATGTCGGAGTGGGATATTATGATTAAGTTTGAAGGGCAATTATGTGAACAGGTTGAAACTAGAGTTGTGAAAAAATTCGGATATTTACTTTGATATGTTCAATATTTGTCTCTACAATAATGTGTACATTGTTTATATATATAGGCTATGCATCCGGTTTATTATACCCTTTTGCAATATGCGCGCTTGTTGCCATAGCGTACGTTATATTTATGATTGTATATTGTTGTTTACCATGTTCAAGAAAAGATAACTTGCCGGCTTGTCCGACTAAAATTGTTATCGACGATGATTATATAGCAATTTATTTAAGGATAGGCGCATATAAACGGAGAGATTTATATGATGTAAAAAAAGTTATTGATTATGGTGTTTTTTATGATATTAAATTTTATTTTCCATGGGAACAAGAGTATATGTGTCAGAAAGATTTAATTGTAGAAGGTACGATTAGTTAATTATTCGTGGGGAATTTTCGGGTAAGTAGGTTTTAACTGCCTACCCTTTGTACATTCCCGCGTGGTTTAATATGAATTATACTGCGGTAAATTGATTGCGCCTACGAATTTGTAGATAATTTCTACTTCCTGCATTTTTCTGCCGTCGTATTTCTCGGTTTCGCCGATATAAATCTTTTCGATGAAACTATTGAGAATTTCGGGCGTCAACTCTTCGATTTTCGTGTAACTCTTTACGACTTTCAGAAACTTTGAGAGTTTTTCTTCGTCCTGAACCGATGAAGCAAGAGCGTTTTTGAACTCTTGGATTTTCGTTTTCAGATCGTTACCTTCGTCCTCGTAAGATTTTGCAAGGAAGTCAAATCGTTCGTCGGTGATTCTGCCGTTTACGTTATCTTCGTAAAGTTTACGGATAATTTTGCCGATTTCTTCCTGTCTTTCGGAAAGTCGTTTTAATTCGGCTTTCGTTTTAGACTGAAACTTCGCCGTTTCTCTTTTAGAACCGGACAAATATTCGTCCGTAAATTCTTTTTCGTGAAGAAAAACGTATTCGCATACTTTTTTCAAATCTTCTTTAACTATCGTTTCAAGGTCGGATACCAAAATTCGATGGCAACTACACAAGCCTTTCTTTTTCTTGCGATAGGTCGCACAGGAAAAATTGTCCATTTTTCTGTTTCGTGCCACGCGCTGAATCGTCAGATGATTGCCGCAGTCAGCGCAGTAAAGCAATCCTGAAAACATATTCGGCTCATTGTATTTTGTGCGGGCGCGTTTTACTTTTCGCATTTGCTGTACCGTTTCAAAAGTTTTCTCATCTATAATCGGCTCTTGCGTATTACGGTAGATGATCCAATCTTCCTTGGGCAAACGAATTTGCTTTTTTGTTTTATAAGATTTTACTGCCGTCTGAAAATTTACTGTATGTCCCGCGTATGCCGTTTGGCTTAAAATATATTTAATACTCATCAAATCCCATATTTCGGGGTATTCGCTTCTTGCATTGGTTTTAATTCCGCGATTCATATAATACAGTATAGGCGTTTCAACTTTCTCTTCCGTTAACTTGTGCCCGATTTCCGAAATGCGATAACCGTCAACGTACATTTGGAAAATTCGCCTTACCGTAGCCGCGGCTTCATCGTCTATAATCCATTTATCTTTGTCATTCGGATCTTTTTTATATCCGAACGGGGGATTAGTCGTAAGATGTTTACCGGAATTGCCTTTTGCTCTGAATACTGCGCGAATTTTCTTCGACGTATCTCTTGCATACCACTCATTAAATACGTTTTTGAACGGCGTCAGGTCGTTTTCCGTCTGAATATTGCTGTCTACGTTATCGTTGATAGCAATAAAGCGAATGTCAAGATTCGAGAAATAGATTTCGGTGTAATACCCAACCATTATGTAATCTCTGCCGAATCGCGACATATCCTTTACGATAACCGTAGAAATTTTGCCTTCTTCCGCGTCAGCCATCATTCGCTGAAAGTCGGGGCGGTTGAAGTTCGTACCCGAAAAGCCGTCGTCAACGTAGAATTCAATATTGGTAAAGCCGTGTTCTTTCGCATATTTAGCGAGAATTTCTTTTTGATGAACGATACTGTTGCTATCTCCGACAAGGTCGTCGTCTTTGGATAATCTTGCGTATAATGCCGTTACGTCACCTCCGTAATTGTATTTTTTGTTATTTTTAATCGCCGTTTGTCCTATCATAATTGTTTACCTCCGTTATGCGGCAAACAGCGAGTTCGTATCGGTTCGCCCGATTGTATCCGCGCGCTTTGGCGGGTTATCAGGCGTTTCATAATATCGAGCGGAGTATCTGTTGCGCCGAGTTGTTCCCGCGCTACCACAACGAAGGTTTTATCTCCGATGGGGTGATACTCTAATCTGTAATTGTAATCGTTTTCTTGTCTTTTAGCCGTGTTTTCCGTAAATTTAATCTCCTTATCAATGATTTATTTACGCAAAACGGCAGGAAGAGTCGGCTTACAATTTGCCGTCTTTTTTCATATTTTTCAAGGCCTCATAGCCTTCTTTTATCAACCGGACTTTCGTAATTCCGTTTTCTTCGAGAAAAGCGTTTATCTCATCATATAAGGCTC
>USHO01000024.1 GCA_900554485.1 uncultured Eubacteriales bacterium | reverse complement strand
TGCGGCGCAAATTCGTCCTCGACGCGCGCGTCGTAGACTTCGCCGTCGTAAATACTGTTTTCTCTGACCGCTCCGCCGCGCACCCACCATCCGCAACCGACCGCCGAATGAAATTCGGTTTCGCTGCCGTCGGTATAGGTGACGTTTACCTGCATAAGCATACGTTTCGCGCCGAGCCAGCCGTGCGCGACCTCTATGCCGAACACGTTATCGCCGGGCTGTAAAATCGACGAAACGTCGTAGATGTTATAGTAAATGCGTTTGGTGAAATCGCTTGTCGCGGGGGAAAGAACTTCGTCGCCGACCTTTTTGCCGTTGACGAAAAATTCGTTATACCCTATACCCGCTATATACGCGGTTGCGATTTTAACGGGTTTATCGACGGAAACGCGCAATCTGTACAGCGATGATCCGCCCTGACTGTTTACGGGCAGATTTACCCAGTCGCCTTTCCAGTCTTCGGGGGCGAGAGCGGTCTGAAAACAGAACTTACGCTCGTCCGAAGTTTCGCCGTCGGAGACTTTAAGCGTTGCGTAATATCTTTTTCCGCTTGCGAACGGCTTGCCGTTATAGCGGAAGAACGTATCGTTTCCGCCTTTTGCGTCAAGCATATCGTATTCGCCTTTAAGCGATTTTTCTTCGGAAGACGCCACGCCGAGCGCGAAAGCCGTCTGATTGTTGCCGTTGAATTTCCATTGAAACAGCGGCGCGGATATGACCCCGAGGGCGAACTGTTCGCCGTCGGTTTTGATTTCGGTAATTTTAATCATTGTATGCCACAACTTTATTGTTTTTTCAATCTCCGCCCGTCGCGTTTCGCGGCGCAACCTTATCGGTCGCACCCGACTTAAACGGGAAGAAAAGTAACTGCTACGCGGTAATTCACCCTGCCGGGAGATTGCCACGACCCGCAAGCGGGTCTTGCAATGACGGGTTTTCCCGCAACGGCGCGAGCGGAGATTGAATTTATTTGTCCTTATGCCTTTTTGCCTTTTTTGCGTACTATTATTACGCCCGCGGTTATAAACGCCAGTCCGAGTATCGAAGAAACGCTTACGACGTCGCCCTTACAACCTTTCTTTGCGTCTTTTACGGTAACGGTAAGAGTTCCGCGCTTGGTTTCGCCGTCAATGGTTACGCGTACGCCGTATTCGGTCGTACCGGTGACCGACGTATCGATGTCTTCGACGATGACGTTGTTTGCGCCGAGGCTGATATTCTCTTCGGTTCCGTCAGTGTATCTGACGGTGATTTCATAGTCGGCAAGGTCGATCGTCGCGCCTTTCGTAACGGTTATTTCGCCCGAAACGCTCTTGATACCTTTCTTTACGGTAACGGTTACGGTTTTAACGATAGGATCAAGCGCGTTGCCGTCCGCATCCTTACCGCCGGTAAGCGTAACGGTTACGGTTGCCGTACCTATTCCGAGACCCGCAAGGTTGCCGTCTTTGGTAACGGTTACGACTGCGGGGTCGGAAGATTCGTAAGTGAATTTACCGGTCGTAGCGTCGATAGGTGTCTTTACCGCGCCGATACTGCCCGTTCCGCCTACCGTGAGAGTGACAGAGGGATTGACGGTGAAGTCGGTATATTCTTTATAAATCTGCCAGAGACTCTTGACGCCGTCTTCTTCGTAGCAGTAGTAAACTATATCTTCGGTAACGTAACCTTCGACGATAAGGCAACCCTTGCCTTCGGCGGGATAGTTATTTTCGCCGAGCGAGCCTTTCCACGCATATATCGGCATGCCCGCAAGGAAGGTTATCTTGTCGCCCGCTTTATATACGGGAACGTAACCGTACGATGCGTCGCTCTTCCAGTGATCTTCGCTGCCGTAACCCACGTTGGCGTTGGAGCCTTCGGGTTTAATCATTATAAGAAGGTTGGTTCCGAGTTGCCATACGCCGATACGGTCGATTATATCGTTGTCCTTGTCGGCTTTGCCGTAATACTTATTGCCTTCGGCGGTCTCGTATACGATATATTCGGACATCTTCTCGCTCGACTCGGTAGAAAGCATATTACCCTTGCTGGTCGAAATCGAGTTCATACCGATTATCATGTGACCGTTCCAGGTACCGGGCTGATTTCTGTCGTCGTTTACGTCGTAGCCGCTTACGCCGAGAGAAGTAAACGAAGTAACGTTCTTATATTCGTAAACGTTTACCTTTACGGTAGCGGTAAATTCACCTATGGTTATCGTGAGATCTTTAAGACCCGCAACGGTGTAATTGATGTCGCCGATCTGACTTGCCTCGACGTCGAATACGTCGCCGACGCTGCCGTCAACGTACAAATAACGTGCCAAAAGCGTATAACCCATAGAGGTGAAGTTATTGTCTGCGGTAGCGGTCGCTACGGGAACGTAGAAGATTTCGATGTCGCTTACGATCTCGATGCCTTTCTTCGCGGGTTCTTCACTTACGGTAACCGTGATTTCTTTGCTTACGTCTTTATACGAAACGGTTATCTTTGCGGTACCTACTTTAATACCCTTTACAACGCCCGTTTCGCTTACGGTTGCAACCGTATCGTCGCTCGACGCGTATTTATACACCGCGGTAACGGCTGCGTCGTCTTTAACGTTGATCTGTTTTACGCCGTTTACGAACACGCTCATCGTAGCGTCTACGTCGAACGTTTCGGGTTCGACGAGTTTTACGAACTTCGTACCGTTATAAACGTAAGTTACGGTTTCGGTAAGTCTTTCACCGTTGATGAACGGTAAACCTTTTTTGACGGTGAATTTATCGCCGACTTTGCAATATGCGACTTTATCCCTTACCATCCAGTTACCGTCGGTATCTTTTACGTCGATTTCGTACTTGTTACCGTAAATAATATATCCGGAAACAGTAAGTTTAACGCCGTCTCTGTCGTATTCAAAATATCTTAAATATTCGGTGTGCGCGTTTGTATCGGATTTCTGATTTGCAGTATCGGTTTCGACCGCAATCTTATTCCAGTCAAGGTCTACGCGGACGTTAGTTACATTAAGTTCGGTCGTGTCGAGAACTTTAACCGTAATATTTACCGAGAAGTCGCCGACTTTAAGCGTTACCCGATAGCCGTTTTCGTTGACGGTGTTCATATCGGGCGCGTTTTCTATGGTTACGTCGTCCGCATCAACCGTTTCGGGCACTTTTACTTCGGTTGTATAGGTATAGAACAGTTCGGGCAGAACGAATTCGTCACCCTTATAAAGCGTAAGTTCTTTCTCTTTGGTGTCTATGCCGTTTTTAGTGAGTTTATCGTAATCGATATAATCTTCGGCGTTTACCCATACATTGCCGTTGAAGATATAAGAAACGTCGGCTTTAACTTCGGCGTTACCGATAGAGAAACCTTTTTTAACCGTAAACTTATCGCCTTTCGCAATATCGCTTACAGCCATGTTAGCCGCGCCGTTGGTCTTCTGACGAACGAAGAATCTTGCCTCGCCTTTATAAAGTCTCGCAAACCATACGTTGCCGATGACCGCAGGAGTTCCGTTGAAAGTATATCTTACGAATCTGCGAAGTTCCGCAACGTCATTCATACCGTTGTCGGCGGCATTGGTCGAATCGGTATTGACATAAATAAGCGCATCTTTCGGATAAGCACCCGATACGCCTACGCCGGCAGTTATGCTGCCGACTTTAAGTTCGGACTTTTCGGCAGGAAGAGTTTCCGCCTTAATCCATGTAGTACCGGTGTAAATGAAAGTTATATCGCTGCTTACAACATAACTGTAATTGCCTCTTATCGCGAAACCTTCGCCGATAACGAGTTTATCGCCGCGCTTTGCGCTGTCAAACGAATAACCCTTACCGTTGAAGTAAAGTTTGAAATGTTTTCTGGACGGAACCTGTCTGATATTGCTGGGTGTATAAGTGTTTCCGTCAACGTCGGTTATAACGATATTAGTACCGTTTTCGACGGTAAGGTCGGCAGCCTCGTCAGCGCCGGTGAACATTTCGCAACCCATTTCGACCTGCGTACCCGATACATAGAACGGGTCGATGTCGCCGATTGTCAATTCCTGATCTGCAGGAAGTTCGGTGCCTTCTATCCATGCACTGCCGTCATAAATATAGTTTTTATCCGCTTTAACTTCGGATGTTGCCGTAGCGGAATACGCAAAACCTGTTTTAACGACAAACTTATCGCCTCTCGTCAGTCCGCTCGTATTCATGTTACCCGAACCGTTCTTATTGTGGACGAAAAATCTTACTTCGTTTTTGCAGATACGGGCATACCATACGTCGCCTTTCGTTCCGTCGGCAAAATTCAATTCGACAAAATTAAGGCAGAAAGACTGATTCGCGTCGCCTAAATCGGCTGTGTTGTCGGAACCGGTAGTAAGATACAACAACGCATCTTTTTTACCCTGCGCACTGCTGAGACTTAACGTGCTGACGGTAAGTTCGGTTTTCTCCGCCGGGAGTTCCGTGCCGCTTATCCATGCAGAACCGGTGTAAATATAATTTATATCTGCTTTTACTTCGATATTATATTCGGCGCCGTTTTTGTTACCGGTTATTGTAAGTCCCTTCTTTACGGTGAGTAAATCGCCCTTTGCCGAACTTGCAAACGAATATTTCTTTCCGTTGGCGTTCGCGTTATTAAAATATAATTTGAAAGCCTTTCTTACTTTACCCATTTGTCTTACATGGCTGGGGGTATAAGTTTCCCCGTCTGCACCTGTAAGAACGATATACTCTTTACCGTTAATGGCTAATTCTTTTTCATCGGCGGCAGTAAATTGCGTATTTGCGATTTCTATCTGACTTCCGTTAGTAAGGGACACGTCGCCAAGCACGAGAGCCTCAGCCTCGGTCGGAAGTTCTTTACCCTTAATCCATGAACTGCCCGTAAAGATATAGTTTATATCTTCGCTGACGGTCAGATCGGGATACTTTGTTGAAGTCATTCCTTGTTTAACCGTAAAAAGGTCGCCCTTTTTGGCATTAGAAAAACTATACCCCGTGCCGTTGAAATAAACTCTCAACGACTTTCTTGAGACGATTTGTCTTACGTTACTGGCATTATAAGTCGATCCTCCGCTGGTTACAGTAACGTAAGTAAGCGAATTTCCCCCAAGTTCTTGTTCGTCGCCGCCGGTGGTAAACTGTGAGCACGAAATTTCGATCGCAGTACCCGACGTGTACGTCGTACTGACGTCGCCGAGGGTAAGTTCGTCCGCGGCGCCGACGGTCATGATCGACATACCGAACGCCAACGAAACAGCCATAACTATAGTCATAAAGACTACAATCAGTTTCCTTTTCATTATCTTTCCTCCTGATAATTTTTCAATCGCGATTTACGCGTGATTTCTTATTTACCGTAAGCGTAACCGAATCTGCCGATAGGCGCGCAGTCTCCGCTGACGTAATAGTCGAGTATATCGTCCTGCCTGGTTACGTTGTCGCATACCTTAAACGAAAATCCGACGTTGTCTTTGTTAAGCCCCAGAACCGAAAGCGGAATTCTGACTGCCATTTTATTGCCCCTTACCGCTATGTCGCCCTCGCCGCATTCCGACCAGTTAAAGCCGTTCGCCGTGCATTTTTCGATCTTTGTCTTATTACCGCTTACGCTGCGGTTGATTATATAATTGAACCCCGCGAAAGAGTTCGTCGTATCGCCCGCGGATATAAGGATATTCATCCAGTTTTTATCCGTTCCGTTATACTCGGTTATCGCGTCTACCGTTTCGACGTAAATATACGCGTAGTTATCGTCGTGAACGACCTTCATCGTCTTTATGTCGTTACGGTTGGAGTTATCTATATAAGCGTGCTGTACGTTTGCCGCGTTTTCGCCGTCGCGCGCCATTGCGTCGCCCGCGAAATCGGCGTATTCGACGAAGACGTTATCCCACGCGGAAAAATCCGAAATATCGGCGATCGTCTTTGTCTTCATCTTATACTTTTCGGCATTGTTCATCTTGAACTTTCTGCCGTTGGCGACAAGTTGAATATAGAAACCGTCTCCGTATTCCTTACCCGGCTCTACTTCGCGCGAATATTCGGCATTGTAATCGTCGACGAACCATACTTCTTTACCCGTATAGCCGCTTTGACCATAAGGTATGCCCGCCCATTTATTGGCGTCGGTATGATATTTGCCCGACGGATATTTGATAGCCGTCCATTCGTTCCAGCCGGTAACGAAAATATTCTTTACCATGCCGATGCTGTCGTAACCGAAAGCGTTATCCCATTGCCACTGGAAGTTAGAACCCTGTTTCCAGTCCGCGGTTTTACCGCCGCTGCCATCATAACCCCTCGAGGAGTTAGGCAACTGATCGGAGAAGAAAACGCTTGACGCCGAGTGCTGAGCGACCGAAACCGAAATGTTTCCGTTTTTATTCGGCACGGGTGCGCTCCACTGAATCCACGGCAAGCCCTTTTCGTCGTTTACGTTAGCCGACGACGGCCACTGAGATTCATAGAAATTGAAATACTGATACAGCGGACTGTCGGTCGACAGGAACTGCGACGGATCGGTCTGATCGGACGCTCCGCCGTTGGCGGTAGATACGCCGACTATTACGGGGCGCGGGTCTCCGTCGAACCTGAACCATATATCGTCGTAAGTTCCGCTCGAATAAAATCTGTTATACAATGCGTTTACGACGGTCGCCGAACCAGTGTTGGTGTAAAAACCGACTTTGGGGACGTTCCAGCCCTGCGCTTTATATTTCAAAAGCGTCTTTATGACCGTTTCCGCAACCGAATCGTACATTACGGAGTTGGTATAATCGAAAAGAATATAATCCAGCCCCGCCATGGTGAACAATTCGACGTGTCTGTTGATAACCCACGGATCGTTCATAGAATAATAACCGTAAAGCGGTTCGCTGTTGAAGTGGAACTTCCATGCGGGCGAATCGGTCGTGTTGGTCGGATCGTAGAGCGCGTCGGGGTTTTCGCGTTGAAGTTTTGTAACGTCGTACGTTCCTCCCGACGCCCCCTGATTGCCGAGCCACGCGAAATAGAACATACCGAGGTATTTCTTTTCGCTTGACGGGTCTTTTACCGTGACCGTTCTGCCGTAATCGTCTACGGCGGTAAGATTTGCTATGCTGTATTCCTGCGGGGTAAGGTTTCTTTTATCGTATTTCACCGTTACGCCTCCGTTGTCGTCGTTATCCGATGCGCCGCCGCAACCGACAGCGAAACTCATTACCGACGCCATTGCTATACATGCCGCTTTTTTCAATTTATTTTTCATCTTTTCCCTCAGCCTTTGAGACCGTCCATCGCGACGCCCTCGATAAGTTGTTTCTGGAATATGAAGAACAGCACGGCGGGAACGACGCTCATCACTACGCCCGCAGCCATTCTTACGTTGGTTTTATCGTTTCCGACCGCGCCTTCGGTGATAAAGTAGAAAACTTTATACGCCAGCGTATCGGGGAATTGATCGTTGATACGCCAGATAAGCGGTCCGTAATAATCGCCCCAACCCGCATTGAAAACGTTGATTATTATATAGATAAGCACGGGTTTGAGAAGAGGAAGGTTTATTACCGCGTATCTTCTCAGCGGTCCCGCTCCGTCGATTTTGGCAGCCTCGTCTATATCTTTCGGCAGGCTCTGTATAAACGACCTTGCAAGGAAGATATAAATCGCGCCGCCGCCCGTAAGGTTGGGGATAGTCAACGGATAAAGCGTGTTTATCCAGTTGATTTTGCTGTAAAAGACGTACAGCGAAATCTGCGTTACGACGGCGGGCAACATCATCGTCGACAGCATGAACATAAACAGGAAGTTCTTGCCGACGAATTTGCATCTTGCGAAACCGTACGCGACGAAAGTCGCCGAAAGCGGTACCGCTATGCCGTTGAAGAGTATTACCTCCATCGTGTGCAGAAACGCGCTTATATATCCTTTATCGCCGAGGATTTCGGCGTAGTTTTTCCACTGCGCCTTAGCCGGCAGAAGTACCGTGTTCGGGCGGATAGCCTCTTCCGCCGTCATAAGACTTTTGCTTACCATAAATACATACGGGAAGATAAGCACGACGGCGAATATCACAAGCAACGTATAGACTATCGTCTTATAGATTATCTTGTTCGTTTTCGCGGAAGTATAGTATTTATCCGCACCGTTGTCTTTCGTTATTGCGTTTCTCATCAGTCCTCGTCACCCCCGTAAGTAAATCTTCTGAGGAAGAACAGAACCCCCGTGAGAATAAGCACGAATACGAGCATTATCCAGGAAAGCGCAGCCGCGTAACCGTAGGAGTAATCTCTGAACGCCTTCTGATAAATGAGAACGGCGAACATATACAACGCTCTGTCGTTGCCCTCGCCCCCTGCGCCCGCGAACGTAAGCGTTCCGTTATACTGGAGCGTACCTATAAGCATCGTTACGACGTTGAAGAATATCATCGGCGCAGACATCGGTATGGTTATATGGAAAAAGCACTTTATTCTGCCCGCGCCGTCTATTTCCGCAGCCTCGTAGAGTTGCGACGGAATAGACTTGAAAGCCGAAAGCCAGAGTATCATTCCGCCGCCGATACTCCACATATTCATCAGCAGAATAGATGATATGGCGGTCGTCCATACGGGACTTTCAAAAAAGTCGCTGTGCGCGCCGAAATTCGCAAGTATCTGATTGAATATTCCGTTCTGCGAAAAAATATCTTTCCACAACAACCCGCTTACGACGCCCGGTATGACGCACGGCAGATAGTACAGTACCCTGAAAAAACCTACGCCTTTGACTTTGCTGTTCACCAGCGCGGCGATAAGATAACTTGAAACAAGCACAATCGGCACGCTTACGAAGGCGTAATAAAGAGTGTTTCTTACAACCGGCTTGAACGCCGAATTCTTCGTGAATATGTGAACGTAATTGTCAAAGCCTATAAAGTAATAGTCCGTACCCTTATATCTGTGAAAAGAATATATGAGCGACTGAACCATCGGATAAGCCGTAAACAGGGCAAGACCTATCACGAGGGGGAGAACGAACATCCACCCCTCGCGGTTATCGTGCCAGAATTTCTTCGCTTTCGCGGCGAAAGAAATTTGTTTTTTATACATCGTCGAACGCCTCGTTGATACCTGCCCTGAACAGTCTGTAAGCGTCCGCTTTGGTCTTGGATATGCAGTAACTACCCGTATATTTATTCAGGTTCGATACGATGTCGCCGGTAAGGGTGGCTTTGACGTTCGCAAGGAAGTCCATACCTACCTTATATTGTGCGCCGTAAGTGTAAGCCGCCATGTTGCAGGTGTCTTTATGCTTGGCGCACCATTTTGCGTCGGGGTTGGTTTCGGAAAGGTCTTTTCTGATAGACGGAGTGGTAAGTCCGCCGTTCTCAGCCATTGCCTGCTGTCCGTCATAACTCATAAGGTAAGACATAAACGCCATAACCGCGTTGAGTTTATCCTGAT
Source organism: uncultured Eubacteriales bacterium (assembly GCA_900554485.1). Lineage (GTDB taxonomy): Bacteria > Bacillota > Clostridia > Christensenellales > Borkfalkiaceae > UBA10281. Next base: position 4,028 of record USHO01000024.1, on the reverse strand, counting down.
TGTCTACGATCTTGCTGTTGACGCCGTAACCCGCGAAACCGAAACCGATAGCGGAATTTTCTCCGTTTATAAGCGGGAAGGAAACAACGTCGATATTGCCTTTGAGATCGAGCGGATATCTTTCTTCATAGTGGTCGATAGACGCCGACTGGAAGATAAGCGCGGTACGGACGTCCGTATCGTCGGCAGCCGAAACGAAACTCGATATGGCGTCGTTCTTGGAACTGATATATCTCTCCTCGGTAAGGTTGTTTATAAGGTCGAACACCTTGCCGGACTGTTCTTCTGTAAGCGAGAATTCGCCGTTGTCGTTTATGACTTCGCCGCCGAAACTCTTTATTATCGGGTATCCTACGGATTCCCAACCGACGTTGGCGTCGACTGGATAAACTTTTTCGTATTTACCGCCGAAACTGTCGTAATACGCCCTGAGTTGACTGCATACGGTAAGGAAATCGTTCCACGTCCAGCCGTTACGGATTAAAGACGTATCGACGCCGGCGGTCGCAAGCATTTTCTTGTTGTAGAACGTAACTACCGAGTCGACAGATCTGCCGATTGCGTACAATTTGCCCTGAACCCTGCCCATGCTCTGGAAAGCCGTATCGAAATCGTTTTCGTAATCGAAAACTCCGGCGGTCTTAGCCTGAGAGACAAAATCTTCGAGGTTAAGGAAAATTCCGTTTGCGACCATACCGTAATAGTTGGTCGAATTGCACCATACTATGTCGGCAAGAAGATTGGCGTTGAACTGGTTGATACATCTTTCTACGGTGTTATCCGCGGAAAACGGAGTATTCACGCTTACGTCTATAAGCGGATATTTGGTGTTGAACGCCGAAATAAGCGCGTTGATCTTCTGTCTTTCGCTGTCGTTATCGGGTACGGCAACCGAAATCTTCGCGCCGGTCGTTGCCGGGATATCGAAGTTTACGGTATAAGACTTCTCTTCCGGTACGTTATCGTTCGGCTTGCCGCCGCAACCGATAAGCGAAAACGCCGCGACTATGCTCAACGCAAACGCAACTATCTTTGAAAATTTTCTCATGATTAACTCCCTTGCCCGCGATCGCGAAATCGGCGGACGATTTTAATTTATTTGTTTTTATAATCGCATACGAGCGACGAAAGGTTCATAGCGTATATTCTGTGCATAAAGTCGTTGGGGTGATTTACATTGCTGGAAGAAATTTCGCAGTATTTTCTGCCGGCATCGAGATACGTCTTGCCGACTTTCTGCATATCGAGAACGACTACGCTGCCGTCTTCGTATTCCGACGCTATCGTATTGAGTTTATTGAGGTATTTGGTAAAATACCCGCCCGCCTGTTCGTAACGGGGATTGCACGGAAAACTGTTTATAAGGATAAATTCGCAGTCGGGCGAGACGTTTTTGATCTCCGTCATCGTCTTGCGGATGTTATCCTCGAATTCGACAGCCTCGACCTTGGCTGACATGTCGTTCATACCGAACGCTATGACGCACAGATCGGGTTTGGCGAGTTTTGCAGCCGAAAGCACAGCCGTACCCTCGGCAGATGTCGGATAATCGCTCTGTTTACCGCCTACGCCGCCGTTATAGAGCGATACGTCGACGTTATACAGACGTTCGAGTTCGGCTTTGAACTGTTTGGCATAACAAGGCGTGGCGGGGTCGATGTTGAGTACGTCGCCCGTCGAAGAACAACCCTGAGTAATGCTGTCGCCGAGCGTAACAAGACTTATGCCCTCACCGCTTTCGAGTTTAGCCCTTACCTTGGTAAGGTTGAATTTATCGTATTTTGCAAACGGAGTCTGATCGACTTCGGCAATATCGTAAGCGTAGGTCACGCTTAAATATTTCGGATAGAAATAAGGTCCTTCGGTATAGGCGAAAGGTCCGTTGCCGATATTCCACACGACGTAAGAAGTCATCGTGGGCAGCGGCGAAGAGGTTTCAAGCTTTATGCCGTCGGGCGGATTGATACCTTCGTCGGCTTTTTCGTACAACGTCGGAATACTCGACCCTTCGGGAATAACAAGGCGTTTATTGACGGAATCCACGACGTAATCTCTGCCTTCGACGTAGGTCTTCTGCAAAGTCTGATCGAGTACGGAAACGACTTTCAGCGGTTTATAATTGAGTTTTGCGTAAGCAGTTCCGTCGTCGTAAGAAAGAGGCAGAGTGATTTCGTTGTACACCACGTTGCTCTTCCAGTAAGGCGCACTCATATTTGCCGCGTAACCGTCGGCTGAATACTGCAGATTTTCATAGTCCTCGACATAGAGAGGAAAATCGGATTTATTCACTTTGTTGCCTCCGTTATCGTCTGAAGAATTATCCGTATTGCCGCCGCAGGCGGTTGCGAAACACATAAGTCCTGCCACGGCGATACAAGCCGCTTTTTTGAAAAACTTCATCTTTTTGTTCCTTTTCATTTATTTTTTCATTTAAGGGGATCGCTTTTGCTCGGCTACGAGCAAAAGCGGATATATCCGCTCAAAAAATTTCGATTTTTCGGTTTTTACGGACGACTCATCACTTCTTTTTGCGTTTGCAGGCAAACATGCCGACAGTCGCCAGACATAACGCCGCGCCGCAGGTCAAATCGAGCGTTCCGCCGCAACCTTTCCTGCCCGCCGTTTCGTCTTTGATAAACGTAACCGTTTTGCTTGCCAGTCCGAACCCGTCTTCGGGCGCGTATACAAGCGTCGCTTTAACCGTTCCGTCGGATTCTTCCAATACCTTGACGGTCGCGTCTACGGTTTTGGTTTCGCCCTTATACGTTATCGCGTCGATTTCGACCGTGTCGCCGTCTTTCGGCAACGACGCGACCTTGTATTCGTTTTCGACGGCGAGCTTTTCTACGTAATTCGTAAGATATAAACTGTCGTTCGTGGTTATACCCGTCACTCCGCGCATAACCGCGTCTTTCATCGAACTCGTTTCGTACGTCCAGAGCCACAGGGGATAGCCGTTCTTTGCGAAATACCCGAACGCGGAATTATACGCATCGGCTTTCGTACCCTCTTCGCCGTAGAACGCCGTCATTCCGCCGTTGCCGTCGTATTGCATGTCGATACCGCTGCGGAACGAGAACGCCTTTTCGTCTACGTTCGCGCCGCCGTCTGTGTACGCAAGCAACGATACGGGTATATCGGAAAGATAGCGTTTGATATTTGCGAAATGTCCGTTATGGAAGGTTATCAGCGCGATGCGATCCGCCATATCGTATTCCGCTATCTTTTCGGAAAACAGTTTTACGAGTTCGTTTGAGGTGTTTTCGTCTTTGATTTCTATAAGATATATAAGGTTCTTTTCGTATTCGCCGTTCGCCGCTGCGAAGACCTCGTCAAGCGTGGAGATTTTGTCTCCGTTTTTCATATTGAGTTCTTTAAGTTGGGCAAGCGTCATCTGACTTATTCTGCCGGACGCCGTCGTTCCGTCCGGATTGAACATCGCGTACTGAACGGGGTCGTCGTGAAGAAGAACTATCTGCTTGTCAAGCGTAAGGCGAATATCGATTTCGACGTGGTTCGCGCCCGCTTTTGCGGCATCGGTTATCGCGCCGACCGTGTTTTCGGCATGAACGAGCGTATTGCCCCTGTGCGCCACGTTATAAGGCGCTCTGCCGAGAATTCTCGAATCTCCCGACGCATAAGAGATAAGCGAAGTAACTGTTTCATAATTCGTCTGAGACGAAGTTATCACGCCGTACACCCCATATGAAAGCGCGTCGGCTATACCCGTCTTCGTACCGTCGGTTTCAAGCCATACGGCTTTGAGTCTGGACTCGATATATCTGACCGTTTCGGCGGTGGTCTTTCCGCCGAGGATTATCGTCTGCGCTCCGCACAGGTTAGCCTTTTTTATGGCGTCGACCGCGGAATCTCTGTCGGTAACGTCGTCGTTTACGCGATAGAAAACTTTTATTCTGCTATCGTCGGCGGCGAGCATGCACACAGCCGTCGAAGAAGACGCAAGCGTCGCGCGCTTTACGCCGTTGCTTTTAAGATAAGCCGAAAATTCGGTAAGAACGTCGGTGCTT
>USHO01000023.1 GCA_900554485.1 uncultured Eubacteriales bacterium | reverse complement strand
GCAACGACGTATTAGTCAAAAATACGTCGTCAGACCACGGTTCGTTTTATTCTTGTCCGGCATACAACGACAAAAAAATCACTGCGAATGACGTTTCCGTTTTTTACGTTTTGTACTCTTCGCAGAAAGGATTATTGAAAAATATGAGTAAAAGTCGAAAAGAGTTGAAAAAACTTATATCCGAAATGAGCTTGGAAGAAAAAGCGTTGCAATTAACGCAATTCCCTGCGTTTGAACTGGACGACGACGTGGAAAAAATCGTAACGGGCGTAAGCAATTTAGGCAGTATAGAACGCGAATCGTTATGGCGACTGGGTTCGGTTCTGAGCTCGCCGAATGCCGAAGCGGTGCAATCGATCCGCAAAACGCGACGTGAAAAAGGAATCGATGATCCGCTGCCGATGATGTTAGACGTCATTCACGGTTATAGAACCGTTTATCCGGTTCCCGTTGCAACGGCATGTAGTTTTGATACCGCGCTTATCGAAGATTGCGCGGAACTTGCCGCAATCGAAGCGAAATACGACGGCATAGACGTAACTTTTTCGCCTATGGTAGATTTGAGCCGCGACGCGCGTTGGGGTAGAGTTATGGAAAGCGCGGGTGAAGACCCTTACTGGCTCGGAGAAGTTGGAAAGGCTATGATCCGCGGCTATCATAAGGGCGGAATTGCCTGTTGCGTGAAACATTTTGCGGGTTACGGGGCAGCCGAGGCGGGGAGAGAATATAACACGACCGATATTTCCGTTCGGAATCTGCGCGAGTATTATCTGCGCGCATATCGCGAGTGCCTTAAAGAAAAACCCGAAATGTTCATGAGTTCGTTTAATCTCCTGAACGGCAAGCCGATTTTGGGACACAGAGATATTATGATCGATATGCTTCGTAAAGAATGGGGGTTCGATGGCGTAGTTATTTCCGATTACGGCTCGGTTGAAGAACTGTATCAACACGGTTACTGCGCTACGGGTGAAGACTGCGCCCGCGTTTCGATAGAGAGCGGGCTCGATATAGAAATGGGATCGTCCGTTTACGCGGGGTTCTTGCCGAAACTCATTCGCGACGGCGTTATATCCGAAGAAACCGTCGACGAGTCGGTTTTGCGCGTTCTGGAACTTAAAAACAAACTCGGTATGTACGAAAATCCCGACAGACATACCGATATTCAAAAACGAGACGAGTTTACGCTTTCGGAAAACGCCAGGGATCTGGCTCGTAAAGCGGCTGAAGAGAGTTGCGTTTTGCTGAAAAATAACGGAATACTTCCATTGAAGGAGACCGCAAAGGTTGCTTTCGTCGGTCCTTTCGTCGCAGAGCGTGAAATTATGGGCAACTGGTCGAAAAAAGGCCATGCGGAAGACAGCGTAACTATTAAAGACGGGGTCGAAAGGCTTTTGGGAAGAGCCGTACCCGGCGCGCGCGGTTGCTCGTGGAAGTTATTCGATACGGATGAAAGCGGATTCGAGGAGGCTGAAAAAGTATGCGCCGACGCGGATTTTATCGTAGCGTGCGTAGGCGAGTATATGATGAATTCCGGCGAAGCCCACTCCCGCGCGGATATTCGTATCCCCGAAATTCAACGCAAATTTATAGATCGCCTTCATAAAACGAATAAGCCGCTTGCGCTTGTCGTATTTGGCGGCAGACCGCTTGCGCTTAGCGGAATCGAGGAACTTGCCGACGCGATTTTATACGTATGGCAACCGGGAACGGAAGGCGGCAACGCGATTGCAAATCTCCTGTACGGGAAAGCCAATCCTTGCGGGAAAACGGTCATGAGTTTTCCGCGTTCGTCGGGGCAATGCCCGATTTATTACAACAATTTCTCAACGGCAAGACCGAAGGGAAAGGATATTCCGTCATTTTACAGCGAAGAGAGATTCCGTACGGGTTACGACGACGAATATAATTCCCCGCTTTATCCGTTCGGCTACGGGCTTTCGTATACCGAATTCGAGTATTCCGAATTTAAGTTATCGGCGGCAAAGTTTAATCGCAGCGAGAAAATTACGGCGGGCGTGAAGGTGAAAAACGTCGGGAAAACCGACGGATACGAAATCGTTCAATGGTATCTGCATGATTTATTCGCGTCAGTCGTGCGCCCCGTAAAGGAACTTAAAGGCTTTGAAAGACTTTTCTTAAAAGCGGGCGAAGAAAAACTTATAACTTTCGAGATCTCGGAAGAAACGCTGAAATTTTATACGGACGGCGGAGAATTTGCGGCTGAAATCGGTGAATTCGAGTTGTTTGTCGGCGGAAATTCCAGAGATTGCCTGAAAGCCGATTTTGAACTTATCGATTAAAACGAAAAATTCAAATAAGTCCGGAATTCTGGCGCGATGCGAAAGAATATATGAAATAACATTTTAAGTATGTCGAAAGAATTGAAATTACGGTATAAAACTCCCGCCGACAGGACGAACGACGGCTGGGAAAAATATTCTCTGCCGATAGGAAACGGATACGGCGGAGCAAGTATTTTCGGCGGAACGGACGTAGAGCGGTTGCAGTTTACGACCAACGTTTTCGCCAACACGTTTCGTCTCGGCGGTGTATCGAATTTTTTAGAACTCTGCGTCGAATTTAACGACGTTGCCGAAAATTACGAACGCGGGCTCGATATAAAATCGGGCATCGCGTTTTCTTCGTATAAGTCGGCTTTCGGTTTAACGAAAAGGGACGCATTTTTCAGTTACCCCGACAACGTCTTCGTATATCACGCCGAAACCGAGAGACCGAAGGATCTTACGGTAAGGGCTTTGATACCTTATTTAGGCGTAAGAAACGTTGATGACGGCGGAAGAACGGGCAGGATTTTCGCAAACGACGGCTGTATCGAAATAAAGGGTACGCTCCCGTCGAGGGATCTTTCGTACGATGCAAAAATCGCCGTTATAACCGACGGCGAAAAGGTTATCGAAAACGGCGAAATCATCGTGAAAAACGCTCTGTGTACCGTCATATTGTTCGTATTCGATACGTCGTACAAACTTTGCCCCGAAGCGTTTTCCACGCACAGAGCGGTAGGCGAGGACCCGACCGAAAAAGTCGCGACAAGATTAAACGCGGCGTTAAAACTCGGCTACGAAAAACTCAAAGAAAGACATATCGCCGATTTTTCGTCTATAATGGACAGGGTAGAGTTCGATATAGGCGGTTCTGACGATGGCAGAACCACGGAAGAATTGCTGGAGTCGTACAAAAACGGAAACGACGAGCCGTATCTGGAAGAACTTTATTATCAGTACGGGCGGTATCTGCTTGTATCCTCGTCGCGAAAAGGCACGCCGCCTGCATCGTTGCAAGGTGTGTGGACGGTTCACGACAAATCCCCGTGGGGCAGCGGATTCTGGCATAATATCAATATTCAGATGAATTATTGGCATGCGTTCGGTTCAAATATTGCCGAGACCTTTGACGCTTATGCCGATTTTTTCAAAGCGTATCTCCCCGAGGCGGAGAAAAACGCAAAAGAGTGGATAAAGGAAACGAATCCCGAAAATTCCGACGGCGATTGCGGTTGGATAATCGGCACGGGCGCGTTCTGTTATGAAGTCGAAGGTAAAAATCCGAATAGTCATTCGGGTCCCGGAACGGGCGGACTTACCGCAAAAATGTTTTACGATGCTTACGATTTTACCCGCGATAAAGAGTTTTTGAAAAATTATGCTTATCCCGCGGTTCACGGTATGGCAAAATTCTTAAAAAAGACGCTCCGCGATTACGACGGCCGAAAACTCTGTTCGTTTTCGGCTTCTCCCGAACAGATATTGTCGGGCGAATGGGTAAACGAACATAAGTATCAGCAATACTATCATACCGTAGGCTGTTCGTTCGATCAGCAAATGGTGAAAGAGGTGTTCGCAGACGATCTTAAATTATCGGGAATACTCGGCGTTTATGACGAAACGAATAAATACGAAGAGGAAAATCTCGGTTCGCTCGACGCGATACGCGTCGGGTACAGCGGACAAATAAAAGAATACGACGAAGAAAACTTTTACGGAGAGATAGGCGAGGCGAAACACAGACACTTGTCTCAACTCGTTGCGTTGATGCCCGGCGAACAGATAACTCGCGATACTCCCGCTACGCTCGACGCGGCAAAGATTACGCTCGATTATCGCGGCGACGAATCTACGGGATGGGCACTCGCGCATAGGCTTTGCTCGCGCGCAAGAACGGGCGATGGCGACCACGCATATTTGCTCTTGCAAAATTTATTGAAAAAGCGAACTCACCCGAATTTATGGGACGTTCATCCGCCTTTCCAGATAGACGGTAATTTCGGCGCGACCGCCGGGATAACTGAAATGCTGTTGCAGAGTCACGGCGGGTTTGTCTCGTTGCTCCCGGCTTTGCCCGAGAAGTGGAAGAGGGTAAAATTCAAAGGTCTTAAAGCCCGCGGCGATTTTGAAGTTTCGCTCGTATATGCCGACGGCGTTATTACCGAATGCGAAATAGTTTCAGGTAAAGGAGAGCCGATAACGATATGTTACGGCGGCTCGGTCGACAATATCGTCGTCGAAAACGGCGGGCGCGAAATATCGGTAAATCGCAGAAACACAAAAATTTCGTTTGCGACGAAGGTCGGCGAAAAATATCGTTTAAGAGGTTTTGAAAAGCGGGATAATCGCCCTGCGGCAAGTTGTTTTGTCGCAAAATGGCAAGGCGACGGGGTGAAACTGGAATGGCTGAACGACGGAAACGAATATAAAATTTTTCGGGCGAAAAACAGCGAACCGTGCTATACGCTTATAGGTAAATCGCATAGCGGCGAATATCTCGATAAAGATTTTTCCGTGAAAAATAAAATAAGACTTACTTATAAACTCGTTATAGGCGATGCGGATAATTCAGGTAGCGGCAGCGGCGTTACAGCCGTATTAAATCCCGCATCCGAACTCGAAAAAGAGAGATATGCTTACAGACTTAAAGTCAACAATATAAATATCTCGGATAAACTGTAAACAGAGATAATCGAATGACCACCGGTGAACCGGTGGTCATGAGTTTATATCCCGCTGAAATTCTTCGGGTTTGATCACTACGCCCGATAACGCGACGTTCGGCTTTTTGCGACGTTTTCTGCGTTTGGGAGGCTTTATTTTTTCTGTTATATAATAGATTTTCGGATTTCCCTCGGGTTCTTCGTTTTTGTTCATGTATTTCTTCAGCTTAACGTACGCGGTTATTATCTTTACCGCAACGACCGTCAAAAAACACACCGCAAAGACGAGTATTACAGATAAAATTCCTATAAGCGGCGACATCGAAATTCCTCCTTTGCGTATATGATAACATATACGGGGTGTAAGCGGACGGGTAGTTTTGTTGTATTAAGTCGAAGATTGTCGAAGTCGCTTTTCTTTGTGCCGCCGATACGTTAAAAAGACCTGAAAAGAGCAATACTAAACGTATGAATATTCTTGAAGACAAATCGGAAGAAACCGTGACCGTACAAGACGAAACCGAGGCGATCGTCAAAGCGGCGGAAAACGCCGAAATATCCAAAACCGCGATAGTGTTCGGGCAGAGCGAGGACGAACTCAGACGCGAATTCAAAGAATTCAAAGCCCTGAAACTGTTCAGAAAAATCTACTGCGATCTGACGTTGACGCCCGACGACGTTTTCGATGATAAACTTGCCGAAGTCGTTTCGCTCGGGTTCGGCGGAGTCGTGGTATTCCCTACGCGCGTAAGGCGGGCGAAAAACAAAACGGGCAACGCCGACGTAAAAGTCGCGGCAGCCGTCTGTTATCCGTTTGGCGAGGAGGGCGCGGGCGTAAGAAAGGCGTCTGTTAAAAAAGCGTCGGCATCCGGCGCGGATTGCGTTCTGTTGCCGACGGGCGTCAATGCCGTAAAGAGCGGCAATCTCGATTTTTTACGTCGCGAGATAAAAAAATGTCTTAAAGTCAATAAGTCGATGACGGTAATCGTCGTTATAGAATGCGGGGAACTCACTGGCGACGAAATCGAAAGGACGGTCAGAACTCTCGCCGCGGTCGGCGTAAAGTCTTATTGCCCGGGTAGCGGATATATGAAAACATGTGACGGTACGAATCTTAAAAGTCTGCGGTCGGGGCTTAAATCCGATTGCGAGATAGTTGTCGTCGAAAAACGCGGAACGGGCAGCGACGTTATCGGATTGTTTCACGTCGCAGACAAAGTTATAACAAGCGACGGAGAACGCGTCGCCGCCGAAATCCGCTCCAGGTTGGGGTGTTAGCAAATAATAGAAAATATTGACATAAAACCGAAGAACCTTCCATATCATATACCGTAACGGTTGACCGAAACGCGTTTCCGTCTTAAAAGCGGTCGTTTCGGGATATGGGAGGTTTTTTGTGCTATGGAAAATTACGACGTATATCAGGATCTGGCAAAACGAACCGACGGAGATATTTATCTCGGCGTCGTAGGACCCGTCAGAACGGGTAAATCCACTTTCGTTAAGAGATTTGCCGAATTATTCGTTTTGCCTAACGTCGCGGGTAAAAACAAGCAGCGTATCGCCGCGGACGAATTGCCGCAGTCGGGCGCGGGCAAGACGGTTACGACTACCGAACCGAAATTTATTCCCGGCGAGGCGGTAAGGGTAACGCTTAAAGGTAAAACAACCGCTAAAATGCGGCTTATAGACTGCGTCGGATTTATGGTGGACGGCGCGCTCGGAGCGGAAGAAAACGGCGAAAAACGTATGGTTACGACTCCGTGGAACAAAGACCCCATACCATTTGAAGATGCTGCCGGAATCGGCACCGAAAAAGTCATAACCGAACATTCGACAATAGGTCTTGCGATAACCTGTGACGGAAGTATCGCGGATATTCCGCGCGATAACTATGTTAAAGCCGAAGAACGCACGATCGAAAGGCTTAAATCGATAGGCAAACCGTTTGCGATCGTTCTCAACAGCAAAGAGCCGAACGGGAAGAATTGCCGCGCGTTAAGGGCGTCGCTCGAAGAAAAATACGGCGTAGGCGTCGTCGCCATGGACGTTCTGAATGCCGACGAAACCGAGTATGCCGCCGCGCTCGAAAAAGTGCTTACAGAATTTCCGTTAAACGAAATAGACGTGTCCGTCCCCGACTGGCTGACCGCCCGATAACGCAGTCGTTAAGTCGATTATCGACACTTTGCGTTCCGCGTCGCAGGGGGCGTCGAAAATGAAAGACGAAAATCTCGTCGTCGCCGCGCTCGCGGGGCTGGATCGCGTCGTTCCCGAAAGCGAAAAGACCGACGCGGGCGAAGGAACAGCCGAAATAAACCTCGCGCTGGATAAATCGCTGTTTTACGAGGCGATAAGCGAAACATGCGGCGAAAAGATTGACGGCGATTGCGGACTTATGAGTTTCGTCGCCGAACTTACCGACGCGAAACGCGAATACGATAAACTCAAAAACGCGCTTGCCGAGGCGGAGGCGAACGGCTACGGAATAGTTCTGCCGGGCGAAAGAGAAGTTAAGATAGATAAACCGCGACTTGAAAAACGCGGCAGAGGATATTGCGTCAAAATCGATGCCGAAACCGAAAGCCTGCACGTCGTAAAAATAGGCGTAAAGGCAGACGTGACGCCGATTTCCGGCAGTAAGAAACAGTGCGAAGAGTTTATGAAATTCATAGAGGAAGAGAGCGCGAACGGCGCGCCCGCGGACGCAAACGTCTTCGGCAGACCGTTAGGTCAACTCGTCGCGGACGAAGTAAATCTTAAAACCGGGGCGATGCCCGAAGAAACGCGTATAAAATTGCGTAAGTCGGTCGGCAAAATGGTCAACGACGGCAAATACAGGGTTTTCTGCATAGTTTATTGAAATGAGAAAGGGTCGGAGCGCGGTTGCGTTCCGACCCTTTCCGGGGGAAAACGATCGTCGGTAAAGACGATGTCTGGCTGAGTTGTTATATTCTTGCGGAATTATCCGAGATAGAATATATTCTGGTCTTTAAGGGCGTCAATATTTGCCGAAGTATACCATTGACCGGCAATGCCTACGGTTTCTTTACGTCCTTCCGTGTCGCCTGCGGGAATTTTGGCAGCCATTTCGACTGCTTTGTACCCTATGCTGTAAGAGTCCTGTGCGACAGATCCTACAAGAGTTGGGTATTTACCGTCGGTATTTTTAATCCAATTGTACTGGTTGGTACCGCAGTCGAATCCGGCGAAGAGTATATCGGCATATTTGTTTTTGTTCTGAGCGACCTCTGCCGATACTTCGTTTACTACGCCTTCGTTCGTCATGTATATTGCATTGACGCTCTGCCCCTGAAGTGCCTGAACAGCCTCTCTGTATTCGCCGCTGTTATTTGTTTTAATCTGATCGATTATAGTTACATTATAACCGCCGTTTTCGGCCAGTTCGGAAAACTTGTTTTTGAAACCGTCATGTCTGTCTACTCCGGTAGCGGTCGAATCGTGTTGGATGATACCTAACTTAAAGTTTGTACCTTTGACAAGTTTGTTGTTTTCGACAAGATAATTGAAGAAATTTTCGGCTACGAGTGCTGCTGCGGCTTTGTTGTCGGTTGCGACTTTGCCTATCACCGGATCTTTACCCGGCGTTATTTCAGCCCCGTTAGCATAAAGACCGCTGTCGAATTCTACAATCGGAATACCTTTTGAGTGAGCAGTCTTAAGTTCGTCGACGAATCCCATACCGATGGTAGCGAGAACAATCGCTCTTGTATTGTCGTCGGCAAGGGCAGACGAAAGCATTTCTCTTTGTTCCGGTACATACGATTCACTTTCCTGTGTAGGACCGCGGAAAGTAACTTTGAAACCGTACTTTTTGCCTGCGTCTTCCGCTCCGGCTTTAACGGCTTGCCAGAAAGCGTGAGTTTCGCCTTTTGCTATAACGGCTATGGTGTCACCCGTACCTTTGACTACGATACCCTCTTTTGCGTTCGAGGTTGACTTGCAGGATGCGCCCATACAAATCGTGGTTGCGCAAAGGGTGGTTGCAAGGGCTATGCCCAGCAGTTTGTGAAGTTTTCTCATCTTTGTTTCCTCCTGAAACATTTTTTATTTTTTCGCAAAATTATTTGCGTTTTTCCGAAATTATTTATTTTCTTTTTTTTGTTTTCTTTCTGTGGCAAGTTCTGATTTTTCCTGCTTTTCAGCAGCTTTTATTTCCGCTTTACGTTTTCTTTCATCTTCCGCCGAGCGTTTATCTGCTGCTTTTAAGACGGGTAGTTTTTCTGCTTTTTCGAGTTTCAGAGCCGAAATCTCGACTTCCAGTTCGTTGAGTCTGCGCTGTGCATCGGGGTTATCCTTTGCGGAAAGAGCATAATCTTTTTCGACGTTCAACGCCTCTAATTTTTCTTTGTATTCCTTTTTGTACTTGACTGCGGAAAGTTCTTTTTTGGCGTTCGATGAGGCTTTTCTCTTCATGACATCGAGAAGAACGGCTCCCACAACGATAATACCTGTAACGGCGTAAGTTAAGAAGTTTGCGGAAATTTTAATCGGAAGTTTGTTCAAAGACAAGTTAAGTCCCTGACGGATAACTACGAGGATTATCGCGCCGAAAATCGTTCCGACGATAGACGCCGAGCCACCCGTGGTGCTTGTGCCGCCGATGTAGACGCCGGCTATGGCATTCAATTCCATTCCGCTGCCTTCGGAAGGTATGACGGACGGGTTGAGAGCGGTCCAGAATATTGCGGCTATACCTGCAAAAAGACCGCCGATTGTGTACGCTATAATCTTATATCTGTCCACGTTGACGCCCGAAAGACGCGTAGCCTCTTCGTTACTTCCGATAGAGAGTATGTATCTGCCGACTTTGGTTTTGAACATGACGATCATGCAGATGATCGTAAATGCGAGAACCCAAAGAATTCCGACGGGGAATTCGTTATATGTAGCGAATAAATCCTGTAACCAGCCGATTGGCGGATATATTATGGCGGAAGTGGATTTCGTAATGATTTGTGCTATTACTGCAGATATTCCTCTTGAGAAAAGCATAGTTCCGAGTGTCGCGATAAACGGAGGAAGTTTGCATTTCGCAACGAGAAATCCGTTGAGAAGACCAAATAATAAGCCGATTATTACCATGAGCGGAATAACAGCCCATGAATTATGCGAAGGTGAAACTTTACATATCGCGCCTGCGACTACGGAAGACGCATACATTACAGTACCTATCGAAAGGTCGATTCCGCCGGTTGCGATTACGAATGTTACGCCGAGTCCGAGAAGTGCATAAGGGGCAAACGACTTAATCATCGTCGAAATATTGTCCTGTTTCGCATAGTTGGGATTGATGAGGGTAAACAACAAGAACAATACGACGGTCGCGCCGATTATTATCATGTTCTGTTTGCCGTTTACCTTGAGGTAGTCCAGGGTTTTCACACCCGACTGACGCATTTTGCCGCGAAGATTGAGTTTCGCGCCGTAGTTGTTAGTTTCCTGAGTTTTCATTATCGTTTTCTCCCTTTATTAGTTTCTTAACGTCGCAAGACGCATTATGTTTTCCTGATTTGCCTCGGAAATATCGAGTTCGCCTGTTTTTTTGCCTTCGCACATAACCAGTACGCGGTCGCTCATTCTGAGAATTTCAACGAGTTCCGACGAAATCATTATTATCGATTTGCCCTGTTTGGTCAGTTGATTCATCAGCGTGTATATTTCGCTTTTCGCGCCGACGTCGATACCGCGCGTCGGTTCGTCGAAAATCAGAATATCGCTGTTGCGTATAAGCCAGCGGGCGATTATTACTTTTTGTTGATTTCCTCCCGAAAGGTTTTTAAGCAGTTGATCCATCGACGGAGTTTTCGTGCGGAGTTTAAGGTTTTCTTCTTTCGCTTCCGCTTTCGCGCGTCTGTCGTTTATGAATATGCCCTTCGTGTATTTGTCGATAGAGGCGAGGGCGGAGTTTTCCGTAATCGACTTGTCGAGCAGCAGCCCGTAACGCTTTCTGTCTTCGGACAGATATCCTATGCCGAGTTTAACCGCGTCTTCGGGCGTCTTTATGTTGACGCGCTTGCCGTTTACGAAAATTTCGCCGCCGTCGTGCGGGTCGGCGCCGAAAATAGCCCTTGCGACTTCGGTTCTGCCTGCGCCCATAAGTCCGGAAAACCCGAGTATTTCGCCTCTGCGGAGAGTGAAACTTACGTCGTTGAAAGCATTGCCGGAAGACAGGTGCTTTACTTCGAGTACGACTTCGGCATCGTCGGGAACTTCGCTGTGCGTCTTGGGATCTTCGTAAACGACCCTTCCGATCATCATGTTGATTACGTCGTCTTTCGTAACCGACGCAGTGTCTACCGTTCCGACGTATTCGCCGTCTCTCATTACGGTTATGCGGTCGGATATTCTGTTAATCTCGTCCATTCTGTGCGAGATGTAAATCATTCCTATACCCTTGGCTTTAAGGTCTTCCATTATGCGGAAAAGTTCTTCGATTTCCGTCTGGGTAAGGGCGGCGGTCGGCTCGTCGAGTATAAGCAGTTTGCAGTCTCTCGATACCGCCTTCGCTATCTCTACCATCTGCTGTTTGCCGACGGTAAGTCTGCCTAGTTGCATTTTAGGATCGATTTTTATGCCGATGCGGTCGAAGATTTTTTGTGTTTCTTTAACCATTTCGGCGTCTTTCAGCCAGAAACCCTTTTTGATTTCACGCCCTATAAAGACGTTTTGCGCGACGGTCAGGTCGTTCATCATATTGAGTTCCTGATGAATCATCGCTATGCCAAGGGCTTGCGCTTCGCCGATATTTTTTACGGCGTAAGGCTTGCCCTCGAAGAAAATTTCGCCGTCGTCGGGTTGGTAAATGCCCGTAAGGACTTTCATCAACGTCGATTTGCCGGCTCCGTTTTCTCCGACCAACGCATGCACTTCTCCGCGACGTAGTTCAAAATCTACGCATTTCAGCGCGCGAACGCCCAGAAATCGCTTTGAAATGCCTTTCATTTCAAGTAATGCGCTCATTTTCGTTTTCCCTCTGCATTTTTACTTGTCTAAGAGTCATCACCCTTTCGACTATATCAGCATAACGCGTTTTCACGAGAATTTCAATAGCCTGTGTTGCCGCATTTTTTTACAAAAAATAATTGCAATTTTTCTTGCGGTGAAAAATTCTGCAAAAAAGTTGTAATTTTTTATAACAAATTTTTACAGCAAAAAACGTTACAACTTTTCTTGTTTAAGCAAATTGTTAAAAAAATACATAAAAATCAAAAAAGTAAGTTAAACGCTTGAAATCCTGTTCCGCGTGTGCTACAATATTAAAGGAAAAAGGTATGGGATATTCGGTTTACGCTGCGGCGGAACCCCTTACGGAGGAAGACGATGAGTGAAGAAAAGCAGGTCGGTGCGGACAAATTGCGCAAACAATACGAGCCGCAGAAAAGCAAACCGTTGAGATTCAACACCAAAGTTTTATATGCCGGTAAATTGCAACGCGCAAAACAATGGTCGGGCAACTATCATGTTCATGAATTTTTAGAGGTCGTGTTCGTACTTGAAGGCAGCGGCGAAATTTTAATCGACGGGGAATATGTAAACGTCGAAAAAGGCGATATAGTGATTTATCCGCCAAATATGCGTCACAGCGAACATACCAAACAGGAGAGTAAAGATCCTCTCGAACTTGCGTTTTTCGGCGTTACCGGGCTCAAACTCAATAATCTGGAACCCGACAGGCTTTTACCCGACGGCGAATCGCCCGTGGTTCATACGGGTGAGGACGAGGGCAGGTTCCGTTGGCTTTTCGAGACTGTATTCAGTGAGGTGGAAGATTCAAAACCTTACGGCGAAATGATGGTCGACCTTTATGTCAAACTCATACTTACGGAGATACTCCGTAAAGTCGAGGTCGAAGAGCGTATGCTTATAAAAAATGCGGCTTTTTCCGAAATTTACAATTATATCGCAAACCATTACACCGAGATAAACACTATAGACGACATCTGCGAGAAACTGTACGTCAACAGGTATTATGTGTCGCACGTCTTCAAAAAATATACGGGCGTGTCGCCGATGAACTATGTTACCAAGTGCAGAATGACGCTTGCGAAAAAACTTCTCGAAGAGACAAATTTATCCGCCAGTGAAATTTCGCGCAGATGCGGGTATTTCGATACGACAAACTTTTTCAGGAACTTCAAAAACAACGAAAAAATGACGCCGCTCGAATACAGAGAGTCCAAAAAGAAACGCAAATAAACTTAAAAGACTATAAAATCGAATATAAAAAACGAATAAACCGCCGAAAACGTTTGCGACTTTCGGCGGTTTATATTATAATACGGATGAATGTCGGATTTACCGCCACGCTATCGTGACGCCGAACCGACTGCAAAAAGGGACATAAACACCTAACATGAACGCAGGCGAAATTTTTCTCGACAGTTTAATAGATTCGGCTAAGATGTTGCCGTGGCTGTTTGTCACTTATCTCATTATAGAGATACTCGAACGGCACGTCGGTTTTGAAAAGCACGGCAAATTCCTCGGCGGGAAAGCCGCGCCTGTTTTCGGCGGGCTTGCGGGGGCGTTT
>USHO01000022.1 GCA_900554485.1 uncultured Eubacteriales bacterium | reverse complement strand
AACGCTCGGCATGCTGATAGCGACTTCGTTTCCGCCTGTGCTGCGCGCCGAAAAACAGAGAGTGCGCGAGGCTATGAAAACCCGCGGAGCGGGCAGCGCGCTGAATCCGAAAATCTTTTACAGGGCGTTTCTTGTGCCGTTGGTGATGCGATTGGTGAACATTTCGGACACGCTGTCGCTGTCGGTCGAAACGCGCGGATTTTCGCTTGAAAAAACGCCGTATACGGTCTATAAAAAAGAGACGCTCTGCATATCCGACGCGCTGTTTATTTTAGGTATCGCCGCGGGCGCGGCGCTCACGGTGGTGTTATGAACGCAATAGAACTTAAAAACGTCGATTTTTCGTACGACGGGAAAACGCGGATACTCGAAAACGTAAACATCGCGCTTTCTTACGGCGAAGTAAACCTCGTTTCGGGGCATTCGGGCGAAGGTAAAAGCACGCTTTTGTATATAATAAGCGGAATTATCCCGAATATCACCGACGGCGAATTAAAAGGCGAAGTGCTTATAAACGGCGAAGACATAAAAGGCAGACGTCTCGGCGAGGTGTGCCGCAAGGTCGGCGTCGTTTTGCAGAACGCCGACGAGCAGATAATACAGAAAACCGTAGAAGACGAAATCGCTTTCGGTTGCGAAAACCTCGCGTTTTCGCCGGAAAAAATAAGCAAGCAGATAGACACGGTCTGTCGGCTGATGAAACTCGACAAGTCGTGGCACAGCCGCAAACTGTCGGGCGGGCAGAAACAGAGACTTATAACGGCGTCCACCCTCGCGATGGGGCAGAAGATAGTCATTCTCGACGAACCGCTGGCGAACCTCGACACGTCCGGCGCGGGGATGCTTATGTCCACGCTGAAATCGCTTGCGAAAGCGGGATATTGCATAGTCGTTATCGAACACAGGCTTGACATGGTGTTGCCGTTCGTCGACAAAGTCTTCCACGTCGGCAATAAGAGCGTAAGCGAGATAACCGACAAAGAAAGTTATCTTAAACAGCAGTCGACCGAAATATCCGACGTCTGCCGTAAATTCAAAGGCACTCTGCCGGTGTTTTCGCTGTCCGACGTGGCGTTTTCGGTAAAAGACCGCGATATACTGAAGGGCGTGACCTTCGACGTGTTAAAGGGGTCGCGTCTGGTACTGCTTGGCGAAAACGGATGCGGAAAGACCACGCTTTTAAGGCTTATATCCCGACTTGAAAAACCATCGCGCGGGGTGATTTTGCAGAACATAGACGACAAGTTCGGGCAGAAGGGCAAACAGAGTAAAAAGTGGTATAAAAAAGTCGGCGTCGTCTATCAGAACCCCGATTATCAACTGTTTATGCCGACCGTCGAAAAGGAAATAAAATTCGGCGCGAAGTCTGACGAATATGCCGACGAAATAGCCGAAAAATTCGGCATAAAGCATTTGTACGACCGTCATCCGCAGTCGCTTTCGGAGGGGCAGAAACGCAGAGTTTCGATTGCTGCGGTCGTCGCGACCGACCCCGAAGTGCTGATACTGGACGAGCCTACCGTCGGGCAGGATTATAAAGGTCTGTGCAAGATGGCAGAGGTGCTTAACCGCCTGCACGAAGCGACGAACAATACGATGATCACCGTTACGCACGATAAGCGTTGCGCCGCCGCGCTCTGCGATCGTTCGGTGTGGATAAAAGACGGAAAAACCTATAAATCGGGCGACAAAAAAACGGTCGACGAATTTTTTGAAAACCAATCGGATACGCCAAAAGTTAGCCCAGACTAACTTTTGGAAATTCCGTAGCGTTTTATTGACAACGGGTAGGTATTGTGCTATACTCACGTGCGTGAAAACGGACGGATAAAAAAGGTATCTGCCTTTAATTGCTTAAAAGCCGGTCTTTGAGACCGGTAAAAAAATATCACGCAGTTAGCACTTGCTAACCCGAAACGATAATTTTGCAAGGAGATTCAAATTGCTGTTACGACTGAAGAACATAGGAAAAATTTACGACAGCAACGATATTCTGACGATCGGTATCAGAGGGGTCAACCTCGATTTCGATTATAACGAGTTCGTAACGATAGAGGGCGAGAGCGGCAGCGGTAAGTCGACGCTTCTGAACGTCATCGCGGCGAACGACAGTTACGAAGAGGGCGAGTTGTATTTCAACGGCGCGGAAACTTCGCATTATTCCGAGACCGACTGGGAAAAGTACCGCGAAAAAAACATCGCGATGATCTTTCAGGATTTCAACATAATCGAAAACCTTACCGTACTCGAAAACGTAGAACTCGCGCTGTTGCGCGTCGAAGACAAAGCCGAACGCCGCAAAATCGCCGAAGACCTTATCGCAAAGGTATGGCTTACGGCGCAGAAGAACCGTAAAGGCAGTAAACTTTCGGGCGGCGAAAAACAGCGTACCGTAATAGCGAGGGCGTTGGCGAAAGACAGCCCGATAATTCTTGCGGACGAGCCTACCGGCAACCTCGACGTAAAGGCGAGTAAAGAAGTCGCCGCGCTGCTCAAAGCCGTATCCAAAGACAAACTCGTTATAGTCGTCACGCACAACCCCGAATTTTTCGTAGAGTACGCGACGAGAAGAGTTACGATTTTCGACGGTTCGGTCAAAGAAGACAACGTTATAAAAAAGCCCGAGCCGAAGACGAGCGAAGATAAAGAAGAAGTAAAGTCCGGCAGGTGGCAGAATTTCAAAAATACGATGCACATAGGCACGCTCAACTATAAAAGCCGCCCGAAATTCACGGCGATGATGAGTTTTGCGTTGTTCGTGTGCGCGATAACGCTGTTTCTCGTGATTTCGGTATTCGGCAATTCGCTGATACGACCGACGCAGGTTCCGCTTGACGGAACGGGCGTAAGCGGCAAAGTGATTTTGTCTGACCGATCCAACGCGATAACGCAGACCGATCTCGACGAGGTCGCGGGGCATACGAAAGCGGGATTTTTCCTGCTTGACAGAAACCTGTCGGAATTTTCGATAAATCTGCCCAAACGCGGCGGGCTGAGCAGTTCTTATACGCTGACCTGCCTGTACGATCCGTATAAATATTGCCCCGAGGCGGGCAATGCCGTGCTGATTATGTCCAAATCCGAGGACGGCGACGCGGAAACGATTAAAAACATGATCGTAAATGCCGAAATAGGCATTAAAAATATCACGCTGAAAACCACGGTGGATTTAACAGAACCGAAACTGTATCTGGGGTACGACGATTTGAACGCTTACGGCAAAAAAATGCAAGCCGTGAACACGGTTATGAAACTCGGCAACAACGAAACCACGGTTTTCACGTTCGTCGTGAACGAAGACCTCGCGGCGGGC
Source organism: uncultured Eubacteriales bacterium (assembly GCA_900554485.1). Taxonomy (GTDB): domain Bacteria; phylum Bacillota; class Clostridia; order Christensenellales; family Borkfalkiaceae; genus UBA10281. The sequence goes on along the minus strand of USHO01000022.1, from coordinate 10,379 downwards.
GAAATAAACCTCGTAAATTCAAACTTCTACGCGGCGGACGGCAAACAGGTAGTCTTCAACGCGAAGACCGATAAATCCTATATCGTGCTTACGTCGAACAAAAAGAATGAGGATGTAAGCGGACTTATCGTCGAGATGAATTCCGAAGATTACGCCGCGATGTTCGATAAAGACGAAACGTCGGTGCAGAGCGCGTTGTATTACGCGAGCGATGCCGACGCGAAAGCGGCGGTCAAAAACCTGCCCGACGGCTATATGGGCATGCTTTCCGATTCGGACGTATACGTTCAGAACGCGGGCGACGTGTTTACGAGCAATGTTTTGTGGTATCTCGCGCTGATTGCGGCAAGCCTTTTGTTTGCGATGCTTATATCCGTGATATTCATGCGCTCGGTAAAGATATTTCAGGCGGATTTCGCGGTTTACAGAACGCTTGGCATTTCCAGAAAGATATCTTCGCGTTCGTTGTATGTGCAGATGGCTCTGATTTTCCTGCCGACGCTGGTGCTTTTGCCTGTCGTCAGCCTGATAGCGACGCTTATCCCGTTCAGTACGCTGCCGTTCATATCGGCGGGGAATTACTTCTTCGTTGAAATAATGCTGCTTTTGATCGTAGAGTGCGTTGCGTTCGGCTTTAACAGGAGCATAAACGGACAATCTATCCGTAAATCTTTAAGAAGGGGGTCTAAATAAATGATTCGCGTAGAAAACATAAAAAAGACTTTCAACCCCCATTCGTCGGCGAGAAATCAGGTACTTAAAGGCGTTTCGTTCGATCTGCCGGATAAAGGGCTTGTCGCTATATTCGGTAAATCGGGCAGCGGTAAAACGACGCTTTTGAACATCTTCGGCGGTCTGGAGAAAGCCGACAGCGGCAAAATCACCATAGACGGCGAAACGATGAGCGGCAACGCGGACCGTATCCGCAACCGCAAGATAGGCTTTATCTTTCAGAACTACTATCTCGAACGCGGCTATACGATCGCCGAAATCATGCGCAACGCAATGTTGCTTGCGGGTTTCAAGGACGAAAAAGAGATAGAACGCCGCAGCGAAGAAGTTCTTAAACTCGTCGATATGGAGAGGTTCAAGAACAAGCAGGGCGACGCGCTTTCGGGCGGACAAAAGCAAAGGGTTGCGATTGCCCGCGCGCTTATAAAGGGCGCGGACGTAATTCTTGCGGACGAGCCTACCGGCAACCTCGACGCGCAGAACACCTATAAAGTAATGGATATTCTGAAAGAAATATCCAAAACAAAACTCGTGGTGCTTGTAACACACGAAGTCACGCTTATCAAAAAGTACGCCGACAGCCACATAAAACTCGTCGACGGTCAACTTGTCGACGACGCCGAAATAGACGAGGCGGAACTTGCCGACATAACTTACGGCAACGTCAAAGAAGAACCCGTAAACGCCGCCGATCTTACCGACTTTCATCAAAGTACGGCAAAGAAAAACGGTAAACTGTTCACGCTAAAAAACATTCTTCGTTCGCTGCACGCGGATAAGGATAAGTCGGGGGCGGGCGGAAACATCTTCAAACAGATTTTCATTTTCGCCATGGCGGTAGCGGTGTGTTTCTTCTCGTTTTTCGCATTCGAGGCGTTGTCGGTAAAAGCGGATAACAAGCCGCTCGACGACGACAGCGTGTACGTCGGCATGGGCAACTATTCCGAGGTCAGAAAACTCAACCCGTCGCTGTACGATACGATAGACTTCTTCGAGATGGACTACGCAGAGGGCGGTTTTTCTTACAACAATCTGCAATCGCTTTCGGGCATTACGGCGAATTACGCGCCGCGCGCTTTGAAAAAGACCGACACGGCGGAGAGTATGAAACTTCAGTTCGGCGACATGCCGGGCGAAAAACAGGTGCTTATAACCCGCGCTCTTGCCGAAACGCTTAAAGACAAACTCAGAATAGAGGAACTCGAAAACGACCGTTCGCTTTCGCTTATCCTCTTTGAAAAGGATTACGCCGTAAGCGGCATAGTCGAGGGGAATAACCCTTACGTTTACTTCAACCGCGTCGACTATGTGAACTTTTTAAGCGTCTATCAGGAAATACGTTTCACCGACAATACGAATTTGTTTTTCGGATCGGATTTCATCGACTCCGAAACGTACAGAACGATAAACAGTTATTCGGCTGAAATCTGCGTATACGATGGCGAAACGCTCGATTTAAGCAACAACCAGTGCGTCGTCGAGATAAACCGTAACGCCGTGTATAAGATGATGAGCGACACCACGCAAGCCGATTATCGTATGGAAATCGCCAACGCGACGCTCTTAAAATCGCCCGAATTCATATCGCTTACCGACAGTTACCCGATGTATATCCGTAAATTTCAACTTACGCGCACGGTGATGACGACGGACATCCGTATCTACGTTACCGAGGCTGCGCTTGATAACATTTTCGTGTATATATCGCCCAACCTCGACGCCCTTGGCAACGAATCGAACTATTATTTCGAGATTTCCACAAGCGGCGGAGAACAACTCGCCGCGCTCGAACAAAGGCTTACCGACAGAGGCGTCGTAAAAGCCGACGTTTCGGCGATGCAGCAGGCGAAGAACAAAGAAGAACTGAATGCCGCGCTTAAAAGCCTGTACGTCTTCATCGCGGTTGCGGTGCTTATGTACCTCATCTATTTCTTCATCGAAAAGTCGGGCAGCGTCAAAAACAGCAAGGAATACGGCGTTTATCGCGCGATAGGCGTAAACAAAGGCAACCTGTTGTTCAAGGAGACCATGGCGGCTGTGTTCGGCAACCTGATAACCTATCTTGCGGGCTTTATAGTCGTGACGGCATTGCTCTGCGCGAGATATGCGGTTATGAACGTGGCGTTCGGAGCGTTTATAGGACTTACCGCGGCGGCGTTTGTCGTAAGTTCGCTTATCATGGTGGGCATTTCGCTTATACCGTATCTGTTCGTACTGACGCAAAGCCCGTCCGAAATTCTGTCGCGCTACGACATTTAACGATAATTATCCGAGAAAATCGGTGGTTATACAATTTCAAAAATTTTAACAAAGGAGTAAAATTTATGACAGCAGTAAAGAAGAAGTTCATATCTGTACTTCTCGGCATCACAATGTTACTTGCAGGATTTGCCTTGCTTGTGTCGTGCGGAAAAACCGGCAAAGCAGAAGATCTCAAAGTTACCTTCATGGTAGAAGACGACGAAACGTCCGAATGGAAAGAGTATTCGGAAGTCATCGCCGAAAACGGCGAGGTGGAACTCCCGAGCGTTTCCAGACGTTATTACACCTTTGCCAACTGGTATGAAGACAAAGATTTTACGGTCGGACCTTTCACGGGCAAGAACATTAAAAACAGCGTAACCGTTTACGCGCGTTTCATCCCCGTTGAGGTAAACGTGACCATCAACGGCGCGGATCAGGGTACGCATAACCTCGTCGACGTCGTAAATGGTACTTACAACCCCGGCGAAGGGCTTGAATTCGACGGTTGGTATACCAACGCGAACTGCACTACGCCGTGGGATAACGTAACCGAAACCAACGACCTTTACGCAAGGAGCGTCGCGCGCATAACCTTCAACGACGGTTATCAGGACGTTTATACCACTACCGTAACCCCCGGTTCGGTCTATACATCCCCCGTCACGCACGAGGCTAAGACCGAGGCGGGCGAGACCTCTACCGTAGAAAAGGCGTTTATATGGAAAAACTATATGTCCGCCCGCGACATCTCTTACGTCGACGAAAACGGCGAGGTTTTCGATTTTGACGAACCTATTACCGGAAACACCGTGATCACGGTCAGATGGCGTTCGCCTTACTTAAAGTATCAGACCAACGAAGCTACCGGTAACCTTTCCGTAACCATGTATGGTAACGAAGGCACTTATGACGACACCGAAAACGTTGCGAAAATCGCAGAAGCTCCCGTTGTATCCATTCTCGGTGCGATCACTTTCGATAAAGACGGCGACGGCACGATCGAAACCTACAAAGTCGAATCCGTTCGTCTCGAAAGCGAAATTCTCAACAACGCTTCTATCGTAAAAGTTATCATCGGAGAAGGAATCGAATCTGTAGAGAGCCTTATTTCCACTTCGGCTTCGGCTGTCGAAGAAATAGTTCTTCCTTCCTCTTTGAAGGTTATTCAGAACTGCTTCAATAACCTCAACAAACTTAACGGAATCACCATTCCTGACGGCGTTGAAGTTATCATCGGTTCTTTTTGGGCAAATACTTACGCGTCTCACAACGGATACGGACAGTATAACAAAGGCGAGCAGTATTCTTTCGATATCGCTATCCCCGACAGCGTAAAGAACCTTTCGATGGTCCCGAATAATCTCACATTCAGCCATAGCAAGGAAGATGCTAAAGCCGGGGATTTCTACAAAGAAGGTAACTACATTTATAAAATCGATGACGGCGAAGGTCACAGCGGAGATTTGATTCTTGTTTCGGACATAACGAACGATACCGTTATCGTTGTCCCCGAAGGCGTTAAGGGTATTCAGGTCGGAACTTATTTCAACCGTAGCCTTGAATATCTTAACCTTCCTTCCACATTCTCATATGTAAGCTATAACGAAGATATATCCGGTTATCCCGCAGCGGCGTTCCAGTATTCGAGCAAATCTTTCTTGTTCGATAAGCAGTACGCCAACGACCTTAAAGGCAACGTTGCTCCCACGGGCTATGCGATTTTCAGCTCGATGGAAAACATTACGCTTTTGAACATCAAACAGGCTGATTATCCCGAAACTCTTCCTTATTCGGCATTTATCGGCGACCCAACCGGTTGGGCTGTTCTTTCCGAAGATATGTACGAATTCTGCGATGCTACAAGCCTTAAAGATAAAGTAGTTTACACGGGCGAAAGCGATACCCCCGCCGTTACCGTTAACTACATAAACAAACTTACGGGCGAAACTTATCAGGCAACGCTCAACAAAGTTAAAGGAGATAAACTCTCCGTAGAAGAGTTTCTCGAATCAATCGATAAAGAATGCGGAACAGCTCTTAAAGCCGCTTACGAAAGCAACAAACTTACCTTTGTTTCGTTGAAGAATATCGGCGTTGATTACAGCGCAGATGAAAAACTCACCGCAAACGTTTATCTCGACGCAACCTTCAATTATGCCGCAGACGGCGGATACAACGCAAAGGATAACGGCGACGGAACGGCAACGGTTACGGGCTTCAACGCAGAAACTTCTTATTCCGCAGGCGACGGACTTAAAATAGTCGTCATTCCCGAAAACGTAACGGTTGACGGAAAGAGCCTTAAAGTAACTAAAATCGATGCAAACGCATTTGCAAACAACGCGGAAATCGGATACGTTCTTCTTCCCGCGACTCTTAAAGAAATCGGCGAAAAAGCCTTCTATAACTGCGCGGCGTTGAAAGTTATCGACTCGTCGGCATGCAAACTTGAAAAAATCGGCGTAAGCGCGTTCGAAGGCTCGGTTATCACCACGATAACTCTTGCCCTTTCCGATATGAAAGAAATCGGCGCGTATGCGTTCAAGGTTCAGACTCTTATGACGTTCACCGTCGCGGACGGCGAGGAAAACAGAGCAATGACCACGAAAGCGGATCTTAAAACAGGAGAATTCTTCTTCTCGTATGCGAACATCGTCGCATCAATGGTTAAGCAATATCAGGCGCCTGTCGGTATTTATCAGTATGTTTCTAAATCGATGGCAGGCGAGGGCGAATCGGCTTACACCGTATGGGATGTTAAATTTGTCGCATCGGCCGGCGGTTATAACGCAAACGAAATATCCTGCCAGATCGACCTCGGAGATATTTCCGATGGAGCGAATATCGTTCGTTACGAAATTATGGAAGGATCTTATTACTTCTTCACCGGAGGAACCAATCTTAATTTCCGCAGCGTTTCCAAAATTCACGAAAACGCGTTTACCGATTGCGAGAGCGAGAACCTTAGTTCAATCAAATATTCTCCCGAATATATGGGTAGTGCAATCAAAGGCAGAAAGTATCTGAAAGAACTTGTCGGCGATGAAAAATGCGCAGGCGTATTCGAAGAAGGCTGGTATGTCGGTTATACGGACGACGGATTAGGCTCAATCCGTATGAAGTCTATCTAAAACATATTTCGTAAAGCGGACGCTTTAAACGTCCGCTTTACGAAAAAAAAGAAATTAAATGTTTTTTACTTCGGAGGTGTTACCCTTGAAAAGAAATTCTATACTGCGATTGATTACGGGGCTAATGGTAATATTCTGTTTATTCGGCGTGGCAGGTTGTACGAATAACTCTGATGTTCCGTCGGATCCAAAAGACGCAATTATCGACAAGTACGGTAACACGCAATATAAAATAACTTTCGACGCGACAAATCTCGCTTCGCCCATTTCCGATATGTATTATGCGGCGAATAACATGCCCGTACTGCCCACGCCAGAAAAGGTAGGGTACGTCTTTGCGGGGTGGTATTTCGATTCTGCTTTAACACAGGTTTGCGACGTTGAAAACGGCGATTTGTTCTGGCAGATGAAAAACGTCACTCTGTACCCCAAGTGGGAAAAGGAGGCTATCGTCAACAACGGTACTTATGATATCGACTTTGAAGCGCATATCATCGAAGAGACTGTCGTTAAAGGCATACTTGCCGATAAATACGGTTGGTTTAACTTTGCCGAGGATATAGTAGCCGACGAAACGTATATCGAAAAGAACGATCAGGGCGCGTTTTTGCGTATACAGTATAACAGCCGCGAGCGCGGACCTATTTTTGCGGAAAACGGCGGCGGGGAGTTTGAAGTTCAGACTTATACCGTAACCGACCCTGAGGGAAGAATAAACGAAGGTTTAAGTATTCTCGATCGCACGAGCTTAATTCAGACGATTTATTACGACATCTCGGGTTTGGATCTTGCGGACGAAATTACCTTAAACATTGCGTATTACAACTGGGGCGCGAAACTCGAAGGCGGCGAAACGAGGGAACAATGCTCGGTTTCGTACAAAGTGAGTTTCCGTATAACGAGGTTTATAGGGTTTTCAAAGTCTTTCGTCAATACCGAAGGCAAACTCGATAACGGCGTGTACCTTGTACCGACGCATTATACGGGTCTGGATAAAACGCCCGGAATGCTCGATTATTTCCACCCCGTATACGCGTATATCGTGGCGGAAAACGGACATTATACGCTGGTTAAGCCTTTAAGCGCGTATAATTCGGATATCTTCGGTAACCTTTCCGGTGACGATTTCTTTAACCGTACTACAGGTTATTGCCGCGATTTCGCTTACTTTTTAACCGATCGGAAAAACACGTTCAAAGTCGCAGACGACGACCCGGATTACCTTAATTATTATCGTCCGGGCGAGCTTCATGCGAAAAACTGGGGCGCGCTGACTTACGAATTCCACGCCGATACGGGCGCGTATTACTATACGTTCGACCTCGGCGACACTCTTACTAACGATATTATACTGTACGGCGGTTCGACGGGCGCGATGGAACAGATGTTCAGTTTCCCGTTCTCTTACCGCAGACTTACGATTTCGTACGACAGTATGATCCGCATAACCGATTGGAACTACACGCCCGTTTCGGGGGATAGTTTCACTTACCGCAAATCCGCTGCGATTTATGCGGGTTCGGTCGCGGACGACTTTTCGGACAGCAACGCCCCATTCGATTTGCTTAAAAATTACAGTCTGTCCGTTCGCATGATAAACATGTTTTTTGCTTCAACCGACGGCGGAAATTCCGGGGATAAAAACTTTGACTGCAAGATGACCATCGCTCCGACTACCCAGACGGCGGCGGGCAATCTTTCCGAAATGCGTTATGCGTTCTCGTACTTCGATTTAACGTACGACGTTTTCGGATATAACCCGAAGACGGACGGAGATCTTTATTCCGCGGCGACCAACTTTTTAACTCTTATAGACGTTTCGGCGACCAACTTCACGATCGAAAAAACCGATATCGGCAAAACGGTTAAAACGGGCGAAACGGTAGACCTTGTTTCGCTTTACACCGAAAAGGTTTATCCCACGGTCACGGCGGCAAATCTCTCGTGGCAGGCATATTCGCTTGATAAAAACGGAAACGCGGATTACTCAAAACCCGTTACGCTTGCCCGTACGTTTACGATGACGGAAAGCGGCACGGCGATTCTTTTCGCCGAAAAGGCGAACGATAAAACGCGCACCTGTCTTGTAACGCTTATGCCGTCGGAAGAACCGGAATATAAAATTCTGTCGGACGATTGGACTTATAACGAGACAGAAGGCGTATATATTACAAAAGCTCGTTATAAAATCGATAAATATGTTTCCGTCCCCGAAATAACATGGACGTGGCTCGGTGATAAATACACGTCGCGCAGTCTCAGAAAATATGAGGACTCTGAACCTAGAACAGACTTTTTACGCGTTGCCGTTTACGAATATACCGACGGAATATATTCCCATATATACGATCAGTTCAGCGACGGTTACGAAGCTATCAACGTTTTCCGGATGACCGAACCGAAGATGAGAGTAGAGTTCCGACTCGTCAACAGATTCGGCGAGTTCCGCTCGGTATGGCTCGAATACAGAGCCGAAGCGGTCGGCGATTACGCTTTTATCTCGGGTGATAAAACGCTTGCGGGCGGCGACCTTAAATACGAAAAGACAGAAGAAGGCGCAGACGTCCGCAGAAAAGTCGAATACACGGAATTGCAGTCCGCGATTATAGATAACGAAGAGCAGTTCATGGCTTTGCCTGCGGCTTATTACTTGCGCGTAACCGACAGTGATATTACCGATATTTACAAATTGTCGCTTAAATCCCTTACCGTATACCTTAAAAATTCTACGGTAACTGTGGATAACTTAGCGGAAGCGTGGGAACTTGTAAAGAATGAAAGATATGCGATAGTGCGGCTTAGTTATGCCGACGAGTACGGCGATACGGCAATGCTCAGAGCAATGTGTCATTTCACGCTCGACGGCAGAAATCTTTCCGGGTACACATTTATAGACGGCGACGCGGCTCTCTTCACGGGCGAATCGTTGAGCATAGAAAAGCCTAAAGTTGCTTCAAAAGATTATCTGCCGCTTAACAGACCTGCTTTCCACGTGTACAAACTGTCGGGTGTAAACTACATCCGCACGGAAGACAGTGATATGACCGACAATTCGGGAACATACAGCGCAGAATTCACATTCTTAAGAGAAGGTACATACCTCCTTGTGTGGGATTTCTGGTTTGGTCTCGATTTTGACGGAAACGCCGTATTCGATTGTTATTATAATCCGCCCGAAAGCATTTCAAACACATATACGCTTGAAGCTACATTTGCTCAGAAAGTAATCGTATATGACAGAAATTGCGACATCGACGTAACTTACGTCACCGATGTCGAACACCCATTCGATTCCTCGAAAATCGAATATGTCGAAAAGGATGGCTATCAGTATTACACCACGACGGTGAGCATGGCGAAATCAAATTCATCGCCCGATTATAACGCTTTCGTTGCAAGTAAAGATCGCCTTTGGGGATGGAGTTCGTCGTGGGACGGCGACGACCGTCTGTTTTCGGCAGGCTCGGCTATTGGCAGGCTCGGCATAACCCTTAAAACAGTTACCCCTGTAGTTTATGCGCTTTGGGATAAAGGTATTAAGATAAGAGCGACGATAGTCGTTGACGGAAATGAAGAGTTTTTGAACGAATTGACCTGTTATCGCCCCACGACAGGCGGAATTTACACGATGAGTTTGTTCCACTTCCGTAGTCGTTACGAATTCAATAAATATAAAGATTACGAAGCTGTGGAATGGATAGCGGATAAAGCTATTTTCCAGGATTCTTCAGGTTCGGGATTTGTTTATAAAAACAGTCTTTACGTCGGCTCTACAGACAAAGCATTCGAAAACGGATATCGTGTAACCGAGGGATTTAACCTTAAACTTATCCTTAAGCGAAAACTTAACGTTTCCTATCAGGCAATAGACGAAAACGGCGAACAATTGACTTTCCGTAGTCAGCCGGGGGCCGATAGAAAATGCCTTGAAGGATTTACTCTTGCGGATAAGATTTCAGAGTCGAAGTTGAATCAGCTTAAAAACGTTCAGTGTACGGATTCTTCAAAAGAGTTCAGATACTGGGCTGTAATGGTTGACGGAAAACTGACCCGGATCGATCTCGAAAGCACTTTGCTCGAACAGGAATTCTCGGGTAAAAACGAACTTACCGGCAAGTACAACGGCTCTGTCGTACTGTACGCGGTGTTCGGTTAAAAGGAGAGTGCATATATGAGTAAACTCAAAAAGACGTTATCCATGGCGTTGTGCGCCGTTTTAAGCGTGTTTGCGGCGGTGATTTTCGCCGCGGGCGCGGGTAAAACGACGGCTTA
>USHO01000021.1 GCA_900554485.1 uncultured Eubacteriales bacterium | reverse complement strand
CGTCTATATCGACGTAATTCAACTGTATCTGTACGAATTCGACTTCGGGATACTCGGTAAGAATTCTGTCGAGCACTTCCGCTTTATCGTGGAACGAAAGCCCGAAGTGTCTTATTTTACCTTCTTTTTTGAATTCGATACTCTGTTCGTACGCGCGACAGCGTTTGAATTTTTCGTATCTTTCGGCTGTCTGCTCGTGCATAAGATAAAAGTCGAAATAATCTACGCCGAGTATGTTCAGTTGGCTTTCAAAAAACGGACGGACTTCGCTTTCGCTGTTGAAATACGCGCCCGTAAGTTTGTCGGTGAGAATGTATTTATCCCTCGGGTAGCGTTTTACGAGACACTCCGCAAGAGCGGTCTCGCTTTTACCGTCGAGATAGCCGTGCGCGGTATCGAAATAATTAAAACCGCTTGCGATAAACAAATCGACCATTTTCGTAAATTCGTCGAAGTCGACTTTGTCGCCGTTCATCGGCAGACGCATGCAACCGAAACCGAAATTCTTTTTTACTTCGTTAAAAGCGTTCATATAGTTCTCCTTATTTATAATTCTTTCCGCTGAATACCGGGAAGTATGTAAATTCGCCGTAATCCTTTATCGGTTCGGCGTTTTTAAGCGCAAGCATATCCTCGTCGGAAATTTCAAAATCGACGTTTGCGTTGTCGCGTATATGCTCATCGCTCGTCGCCTTCGGCAACGCCACCATTCCGAGGTTGAGAATATATCTGATGCAAAGCCTTGCGGGCGAAACGTTATACTTTGCCGCAAGTTCGGTTATAAGGCGGTTCTTCAACGCCTCGCCGTGCGCTATCGGCGAATATGCCTCGGTGAGAACGCCGCTTTCTTTACAATAGTTTATAAGCGAAAACGGAGTGTTCGAGATATGCGCCAGTATCTGATTGACCATCGGTTTGACAGTGCAATTATGAAGTACGTTGTCTAAATCGTCTTTAAGGAAATTCGACACGCCTATCGCGCGGAGTTTACCCGCCCTGTATGCGTCTTCGAGAGCGCGCCATACCTCGAGGTTTTCCCCGAAATATTTTTTCTCTCCGCGGAATTCCGCCCACGGTTCGGGGCAATGTATAATCATAAGATCAAGATAATCGAGACCCGATACGGCAAGGCTGTCGTCTATCGCTTTTTTCGCCGACGCGTAAGACTTATATTCGGCGCGGATTTTACTCGTGACGAAAATCTCGTCGCGCCTAAAGCCGCACTTTTTTACTCCGTCGCCGACGCCCTTTTCGTTTTCGTAAGCCTCTGCGGTATCGATAAGTCTGTAACCCGCTTTAACGGCGTTTACTACGGCATTTTCTGCCTGTTCGTCGGTCATGACCCATGTGCCGAGACCGAGTCTCGGTATCCGCACTCCGTTTGAAAGAGTGTAAGTTTCGTTCAAAATCATATTTTACCTCCTTGACAACGCGTATTTTTAAGTGTATACTGATTTTACAACTTAAAGTTGACTTTAAGTCAAGCGTTTTTCAAAAAAAACAGAAAAATTTTTGAGGTGAACTATGTGTTATTCGATCGGCGAAGTTTCAGACATGCTCGGCGTTGCCCCGTCTACCCTGCGTTATTACGATAAAGAGGGTATGCTGCCGTTTATAAAGCGGACAAGCGGCGGCGTGAGAGAATTCCGCGAGGAAGACCTCGAATGGTTAAGAATTATAGAATGTCTTAAAAAGACCAACATGTCGATAAAAGAGATAAAACAGTTTATCGACTGGTGTATGGAAGGCGATTCGACCATCGACAAGCGTCTGGATTTAATCAACCGCAGACGCGATCTCGTGCTTAAACAAATCGAGAGTCTAAACGAAACGTTAAAGACCCTCGACTATAAAAAATGGTATTACGAAACCGCCAAAGCCGCCGGTACGACGGCTATTCATAACAAGAATTAAACGTCAAGACGTTTGCCCGTCGCCGCAAACGAGACGGCGGCATTCAGGCACAATTCCGGTTAAAACCCGTATTTATCGTAAATATAACACGGCACTGCCGACCATGCGTGGCATAAACTGCCCGCATCGTCAAAATCGGCGTCGCCGAGGTCGGTTTCCCAAAGCGAAGTCGCTCCCGCCAATATCATCTTTCCGAAACGGTTTTCGATGTCTTTCCAGACAAAATCGAGACCGTTTTTCGCATATTTTATTATCACGTCATAATAAAACTGCAATGCGGCGGTAGTACACGGAACTATTCTCGTATCTTCGGACACGAGAATTCCGGCGATATGTTTCGCCCTGTCGCTTTTGATACCCGCATACAAAACCACGGCGAGAGAATATGCGTGCAGTCCCTCTTTTTTACCGTCTTTTATAAACGAATAATACAGTCCGTCGTTTTCGTCGTAAAAACTTTCGATAGCCGTAAAAGCCTTTTCGGATATATCCCTGTATCTGTCCGCCTGTTCTTTTCTGTCGAGTATCTTTTCAAGTTCGGCAAGATATTTCGCCGCAATCGACAAAAGCGCGGTCGGAATAAGGTCACAGGACGGTTTCCCTTCGACTTTTTTGAATATTTCGCCGCCGTCGAGACCTGCGGACCATTCGTAAAAGTTCCAATACCGTATTCCGACAAAACTTTCGACGCCGTTTTCGGTAAGCCTTGCGGCAAAAATTTCGGTAAGCCTTTCCGCAACGGGGAGCATTTCGGCAACGAAATTTTTATCGAGATCTTCTTTTGCGTTTTCGTAAAGCGCGATTATCCAGAACAGTGAAAACGACGGTATCGTGATGTTCATCTTTGCCGGCGAAGTTATCGAAAGCAGACCGTCTTCGTCGTCGGAAAGCGCAATCGTTTTAAGCGACGCGCGCGGATATTCGTATTCGCCGAACGCGCCGTATCCGAAAAGCATCTGATTGCGGGAGTCCATCGCATACAGCCCCTGTTCGCGCCACGGACAATCTTCGTAATGTTCGTGCATGCACAGTCTCAACGTTCTGACGCCCGTTTCATAGAGTTTTGCGACGAATTTATCGTTGAACTTTTTCGGCTTTTCGGTCACGGGATATGAATAATCCCTCACGGTCAACTTGTCGACGGTAACTTTATGCGTATATACGCATATCTGCAAATATCTCAGACCCAACCGCCTGAAATTGTTTTCAAAAAAGTTTCTGCCCTTTTTAAGTTTAATCGCAAACGCGAAATTTCTGCCGTCGATTTCAGACCTTACTCTGCCGTCGTAAAGATGTTCGCCGTAAGCGATATTCGCAATCGTATCTTCGTCGACGGTAATATCGATGGTGAGGTACCCCGCCGTCTCTTTGCCGAGATCGTACACGACGAATATACCGTCGCCTTTGTCGCAAGAAAAAGTATTCGGCTTGTCGGCAAATTTAATTCTGTCTCTTCCCGTCATTTGCGGAAATCTTTCAAACCCGAAAAGCGCGTTCTGCATTTTCATTGACGGTAAATCTCCGTCGGTATCGACAAAATATCCCTGCATTACCGCCGCAGACGAAAGCGGCCCGGACAACACACACTTCTTTATCGGACGCGGATTGAATTTATAATTTTCGACCGTAACCGTCGCGGGCGCGAATCCTTCGCCATTGCCGCAGACTGTCCAATCGTCGTCTGCCGTCATATCCGCGCGGAAAGAGTAACCGAGTTGTCTGGTGATGTTCTCCATATCGCCCGATTTATACAGGCGCGAACGCCTTGCAAGCGTCTTTTCGTCAGACTCGGCAAGGACGGCGTCGCCCGCAAAAATTCTGTACGCCAGACCCGCAGGTTTCGGATAATACACCGAACTGTTTTCGAGTCCGTCGTGATAAGCCCTTACGGCAAGCAGGTTTTCGCCTTTAACGCAATACCCCGTAATGTCAAGTCTGTCGTAAACCTTATAAAACGGATAGTCGGGATATTGCCCGTTTCCGACGAATTTACCGTTTATGTATACTTCGTATTCGGCGTCGGCGGAAATATCAAGCAGGCATTCGCCGCCTTCGTATACGAATCGGCTGACGAATTCCGCATAAGTATTTACTTCGTTTTCTTTATCGAACCATATAGTCTTCATTCTTTTCGTCGTCCCCGGAATATTATGTAATGCTTAAAAATAACGCAGACTTTCCCCTCGGAATAATCCGCGGGGAAAGTCGTCGGTTCAGAATTTGCGTTTCTGTTTTCTGTAAATTATCTTACGTTCTTATACAACGGTCCGTAAGCCGCGCACGCGCGATAGTCCTGACCCTCTTTATCCATTCCGAACGCATTCCATGACGACGGACGATAGATGTCTTTTTCATCGACGTTGTGCATGCAGACGGGGATACGAAGCATAGAACACATTGTGATAAGATCCGCGCCGATGTGTCCGTAAGAAATCGCGCCGTGATTTGCGCCCCAGTTGTTCATAACGTCGTAAGCGGACTTGAACGCACCCTCGCCGGTCACTCTCGGAGCAAACCAGGTGCAAGGCCACGTATAGTCGGTTCTCTTCCAGAGTTTGTCGGTTACTTCGTCGGGAAGTTTAACCGTCCAGCCCTCGACTATCTGAAGAACGGGACCCAACCCCTTGATGAGGTTAAGTCTTATCATGGTCGCAGGCATTTCCGCACGCGTTACGAATCTCGACGAATAGCCGCCGCCACGGAAATATCCGAGGTCTGCGTAAGGCCACGTCGTAGCGTTCATCATGGTGTCGATGTCTTTATCGGTAACTTCCCACCATTTTTTCATAACGGCGTTGCCGTTTTCATCCTTTACTTCGCCGCAAGCGTCAACGCAGCATGCGCCCGAGTTGATAAGGTGAATAAATCCGTCCGCCTCTTTGGCGTGACCTTCGAGTTCGTAACCCGTAACTCTCTTTACCGAATCGCCCGACCAGTAAGTACGAACGTCCGCAAACATCTGCGCTCTGCCGGTTAAAAGTTTCATAAACAACATGCTCGTCGCGTTGAGCGTGTCGTTTTCCGTGCCGAGAATATACGGTTCTCTCGCGCCGTTCCAGTCGAACGAAGAGTTAAGTATCGATTCGGGGAAGTCGCAGTTAGGATAGAAGTCCGTCCACTGACGCTGACCCTGGAAACCGCCGACAATCGCGTTATGCCCGACTCTTTCTTCTTCTCTGCCCTTGGGAAGTTTCTTGTTGCCGTTGAACAGGTCTTTGATAATGCACGCCATTTTGGCTGTGAATTCCCAGTCTTTTTCTTTCTGCGCGGGGGTCTTCTGCATTTCGACGGGGTTCTTGTCGAAGTCGGGTCTGCATTTAGCCTTTACCCATTCGAGAGCTTTCTTATATTCCGCTCTGTCGTAAATGCCTTCGGTCATTCTGCGGATAATTTCAACCTCGTCAACCGATTCTACCCGCATTCCGAGATATTCTTCAAAGAATTCGGGGCTTATTATCGAACCGCCGATACCCATGGTAACCGAACCGATTTGCAGATAGGATTTACCGCGCATGGTGGCAACGGCGACCGCCGCTCTCGCAAAACGCAAAATCTTTTCCTGTACGTCGGACGGAATGGACGTATCGTCGGCCTCCTGAACTTCGTGTCCGTAAATGCCGAACGCGGGAAGTCCCTTCTGGCTGTGCGTCGCAAGAACGGATGCGAGATAGACCGCGCCGGGACGCTCCGTACCGTTGAAACCCCATACCGCTTTGATAGTCATCGGATCCATATCCATGGTTTCCGCGCCGTAGCACCAGCAAGGCGTAACGGTTAAAGTGACGTCGACGCCTGCTTTTTTGAATTTATCCGCGCACGCTGCCGCCTCGGCAACCCTGCCGATAGTCGTATCGGCGATTATTACCTTAACGTGTTCGCCGTTGGAATAAAATACGTTGTCTTCTATAAGTTTAGCCGCAGACTTAGCCATGTTCATGGTCTGGTCTTCCAGACTCTCGCGTACTTTGATTTTACCGCGTCTGCCGTCGATCGTCGGTCTGATACCGATGACGGGATAGTCGCCTATAAGTCTCGATTTTGCCATTTTTTTACCCTCTCTTTATAATTTTATGATTTGAATACCCGTATGTCCCGTCGGGAACAATACAAGATTTTTCACGATTATTGTACCCGTTCCGCCGATTATTTTCAATAGCGAAACTTGCTTTGTTTTTTTCGCGTATTACGCCAAAGTTTCACGCCTCGGTCGGAACGTCCGTCAGAAGAACGGTCGCCTTGCCCGTCAACGTAAATTTCTGCCCCGCCGTAACGAAGAAACCGTCGCCTTTTACAAACGGTTCGCCGTTTATGTCTCCATCGCCGTCGACGACGTTCACGCAGGTGAAACTGTCCTGATTTTCGCCGTCGTACCGCCCGTCGAGTCTGAGTTCTCTGAGCGAAAAATACGCGCACTCGGCTAACTTTTTGGTATTATCGGGTTCGATTTCGCCGAAGACCGTCGGAACGTATTTCCCGAAATTTATGACTTTTACCGCCTTATCGATATGCAGTTCGCGCAATTTGCCGTCCGCACCGCGACGATTGTAATCGTAAACTCTGTAAGTCAGGTTGCTGTTTTGCTGAACTTCGCATATAAGGCATCCCGCGCCGATCGCGTGCACCGTACCCGATGCGATAAAATAACACTCGCCCTTTTTTACGGGTATGAAATTAAGCAACTCTTCGACTTTGCCGGCTTTCAGAAATTCAAGAAATTCCTCTTTGTTCGTATCTCTGTTAAAACCGCAGTATATGCCCGCGCCGTCTTCGGCGTCGACGATATACCAGCACTCGGTTTTACCGAAAGAATTTTCGTATTTAAGCGCGTAATCGTCGGACGGATGAACCTGCACCGACAAATTCCGTTTCGCATCGATGAATTTTATAAGCGTCGGAAAAAATCTGAATTTTTCGCACGCGACGCCTGTATCTGCGGCGGAAACGACTTCGGCG
This sequence comes from uncultured Eubacteriales bacterium, assembly GCA_900554485.1. Classification (GTDB taxonomy): domain Bacteria; phylum Bacillota; class Clostridia; order Christensenellales; family Borkfalkiaceae; genus UBA10281. The sequence continues at coordinate 7,752 of USHO01000021.1, read as the reverse complement.
AGCGTCCTGCCGTCGGCGATTTTAGTGAGCCCGTCTTTATGAAAAGACAATTCCCAACTCTCCGCGCACGGAGACTTATCCGTTATTTTTCCGTATTCTTTTTTTAATCTCTCCCCGCCCCAGAGATAGTCTTTACATTCGGGGAACAATCTGTATATCATAATTTTATTTAAGCGTGAATTTCGCCACGCGCACGGAATAACTTGTTCCGTACGAAAACGGAACGACGATAAAAGATCCGTCTTTTTTAACCTTTATACGTTTACCGTTATCGAGCCATACCGCCTTATCGACGGCGGCGTCGATTCTGACGCGTTTCATCTCTCCGCCGAGCGAAACGTTCGGATCGGAAGACATCGGCACGTCTTTTATAATCGCGTAATAATATTCTCCGTCGTAAAGTATATCGGCATTTTCGGCGGTTATATCGCACGGTTTCGCGTCGTAGACAAAACCCTTGTTTACCCTGACCCATTTGCCGACTTCGCTTAACAGACAATAATCGGTGCAATTTACGTCTCCGTTGCCTTTAAGCCCCGTATTAAGCAGGAAATTACATCCGAATTTTCTGCAATCTACAAGATTTTCGATGAGTTCTTTTACGGATTTATAGTTGCAGTCGTCTTTCGCGTATCCCCAGTGGTCGTTAAGCACCTGACACATTTCGCCTGCAATCGGCTTTTCGCTCCTGTCAACGTAAGCGGGGTTTCCGCGCTCGAAAGTAACGCTGTCGAGTTCTTTATGTCCGATCTTTCCGCATGCCGAAAGACCGGTATTGTTGATTATCATAGCCTCCGGCTGATATTTTCTGATAGTCGCGTAAATCCTGTCTTCCTGCCAGTCGGCATCGGGTTTTTCCCACATGCCGTCAAACCAGATGCCGCCGATTTTGCCGTAAGAAGTACAGAGAATTTCAATGCTCTTTACGAGATAATCTATATACTTCGGAAAATCGCTTTTATAGTCGGGATTGTGCCAGTCGAGCAAGGTATGATAGAAAAACGGCACAATGTCCGCTTTATCGCACTCATCGACGAATTCGCGGATCAGATCTCTGCCGCATGCAGAATGCGGTGCGTCGAAATCGTTAAGCCCTTTGGTGTCGTACAGCGAAAATCCGTCGTGATGACGGGTCGTAAGCGTGATATATCTGCAACCTGCGTTTTTAGCCGCGGCGACAAGATCTTTCGCCCAGTTCTTTTTGACTTTGAATTTATTTATAAGCGCGTCGTACTTTTCATGGTTTGCCTTCGGATTGCTTGCGAGATACCACTCGCCCTTACCTATCACACTGTAAAGCCCGAAATGAACGAACAAACCGAAGCCGAGGCGATTAAACCTTTCGATGTATCCGAAATCCTGCATATGATCTCTCCTGATTTATGTAAATTGGAAACACAATTTTTTCCTTTTTATATAATACCACATGACAAAAACCTTGTCAACGTCTGACGCGGAATATTGCCGTCGGCAAGATAAAAAAATATGCGGATTTTTGCTTGACTTAATTTTGTCGCAGTGGTAAAATCGATATGTTTCTATGGGGAGTAACCGGCGGAGAACATCCGCGGCACGGTCGGTAGCACGGGCGGAAAGCAATAACGCCTCGGCTTTGCATTAAACGGTGAGACCATAGGCGGGGCGACGTATCGCCGCCCCGCCTATGGTCTTTTTTATTCCCGACAAAACAAATCGGAAAAGGAGATTTTTATGGAATTTCTTATCGAAACCTTTCAAGCCGTAACATGGCAACACGTCGTCATGTGGCTTATCGGCGGAATTCTGATTTTTCTTGCAATCAAGAAAGAAATGGAACCCGCTCTGCTGCTGCCCATCGGTTTCGGCGCGATACTGGTAAACATTCCGTTTTCCAACGTATTGACGCAAGGCGACGAAACGGGTATCATTCAATGGCTTTACCGCGTCGGTATAGACGGTTCGGAGGCTCTGCCCATACTTCTGTTTATCGGTATAGGCGCGATGATAGACTTCGAGCCGCTGATCGTCAATCCCAAACTGATGCTGCTCGGCGCGTTCGCACAACTCGGAATTTTCATTACGATAATTCTTGCGGTTTTATGCGGTTTTTCGATTAACGACGCCGCAGCCGTCGGCATTACAGGCGCGGCGGACGGTCCTACGTCGATACTCGTCGCGAAGACGCTCGGAAGTAAATATCTGGGCGCGATTATAGTCGTGGCGTATTCGTATATGGCGCTTGTACCGATTATTCAACCCGCCGTAATCAAATGCATAACGACCAAAAAAGAACGCCTTATCCGTATGGAATACAAGGGCAAGAGAGTAAGCAAAGTCGTTAAAATTCTCTTCCCGATAGTCATCACGATGGTTGCGGGTCTGATCGCCCCAAAAAGTCTCGCGCTGGTCGGCTTTTTAATGTTCGGTAACCTGCTGAACGAATGCGGAGTTCTCGGCAGCCTTGCGGATACGGCTAAAAATTCGCTCTGCAACCTCATCACCCTGCTGCTCGGCATAACCGTTGCTTTCCAGATGCAGGCAGAGAAATTCCTGCAGTTAGAGACACTCATCATTATGGCTCTCGGCTTGTTCGCATTCGTCTTCGACACCGTCGGCGGAGTAATGTGCGCGAAAGTAATGAATCTGTTCTCCAAAGAAAAGATCAACCCGATGATCGGCGCGGCAGGCATATCGGCTTTCCCGATGTCCGCAAGGGTCGTACACAAAATGGGGCTGAAAGAAGATCCGACCAACTACCTGCTGATGCATGCCGTAGGCGCGAACGTCTCCGGTCAGATCGCATCAGCCATAGTCGGCGGTCTCATCATAGGTCTGGTTCTGTAAAGGAGGAAAATCGCTTATGTTATCTTTGCTTTTATCGATAAATCAAGACGCTTTAATCAAATCTCTTAACATATTGTGGCAAGGTCTGGTCGCCATACTCATAGTTGTAGGCGTAGTTATTCTCGTAACGTACCTGATGCAATATATATCCAAAAAAATAGTCGCCGGAAGAGAAAAAAAGAACGCCCCGACAGACAATGCCGATAATGAAAAAGACTGAATACAATACGTCGACTTAAACCGCGGGGCGGAGAGATATTTTCTCTCCGCCCCGCCTTTATATTACGTTAAAAAATTTATCCGAAAGCAACAAAGCATTTATGAAAAATCAAATCTCGTCGGGGGACACCAGACGGCGATACGAAGAATTCATAATATTCCCCGCCGCGCCGTACGGCAATATATCTTCTTCGAGTTCGGGTACGGATTCGATTTTGCCGTGTATATAATTTTCGATTCTCTCGCGGCAGGAACGTATACGCAACATCAATCCGCCGAGACGAGCCTCCTGCACCTCGAAACCGAACGGTTTATTCTCGGTAAACCATAATTTTGCGAACGCCGTATAAAATTCGTTCAGCCTGTCGGATAAAACGCGCATATCTTCTACGATTTCGCCGAGTTCAGCGCAATCTTTATCTCTATACGCACGCCTTATGCGCATACCGAGATCGTATTTTATATCCAGAACCGAGCATAATGCGGACAGACTTTCAAATATGTAGCCGAATTCGCCCGACCTGAGAGCCGCGTCTTTTAAGTTCTTCGCCTTTTTGTCGTACTCGGCATTCCTGCGTTTTTCGATCAGGTCGTCATAAAATCCCATAAACGGGTCGCTGTAAAGCAACGCTTTACACGGGTTTTCTATTCCGCCGACGGGGTTTGGCAACTCGTTGGGAGTATCGAGCAAAATAAAATCGTCGAAATTAAGCCCGTATGTCTTTTTGAAATCGGCTTTGATGACGTCGTAATCGAAACAGCCGTCGGCAAAACGACGAACGGCGAACAACGACGGCAACAATGAGAAAAACGAACATTCCTTACCGTCGTCGCCCCACATGGTGATTATAACGTCTTTTACGTCGTTTTCGGCAACGCTTTTCATCGCCGCGCCCATCGACTTTAGCGTGAACCCGTTAAACGGAGCAAACCCCGCCCAACACCAGGCTCCGCCGGCAAACCAGACGTTGCGGTTGAATTTCTTGTGCGCGGCAAACATATCGTCATAGTTCTTTTCGTCGGTATGGTAATAATCCCAGTAAACAGGTTCGACGTTATCGGGCATTTCGGATAAAGACTTAGCATCGAGTTTTGGGTTTTCGCCATAATATTCGCCGCCGTTCGCTATGCGGAAAAACATATCGCTCCACATATGCGCGGTAAAACCGTATTTCGCGGCAATTCCGCACACCTTTTTCAGATGCCTTAAAAGCAGTTCGTTGCGGTCGGTATAACCGTGCAAATCGAGGTATTTCCCGAGTCCGACCATATGAGCCTCGTCCATGCCGATATTCACCTCGCGCGAAGTAAACGCCCCGGCAAGCGCGGCAAACAGATTGTCGATAAAATCGTAAGTTCTGTCGTCGTCGATCAGCAGAATATCGTTCACGTCTACGATACCGTAATATTTTTCAAGTTTGACAAGATTGGTAAAATGCGCAAGGGTCTGCACCGCAGGTATCAGTTTTACGCCTTTTGCGGTCGCGTATTCGTCAATCGATTTCAGTTCATCGATCGAATACCGTCCGCGCATATATCCGAAATAAGGCTCGTTTTTTACCTCGTATACGTCTTCCATATAGAGTTCGAGCGTATCGTACCCGGCGAGACTTATATAGTCGATAAACTTCTTGACCGCGCCGACGCTCATAACCGCGTTTCGCGAGCAGTCAAGCATAACTCCGAAATGTCTGTAATTCCGCATATTATCATACCTCTTTGCTTCCGGCGATTCTTACCGTATATCCATTTTATATGAAATCGTCGGCAAAAGCAAACATTTCGCGCCGATTTTACAATGTCGGATCTTTTCATCATACCGACAAATGATCGGACTTGTTTCGAATACTAATTATTTACACTACATTGACTTGTTGTACTTTACAAAGAGCGACCTTTATCGTCAAACGAGTATAATCGAATGCGTTCCTCCTTTAAGAATAATGTTTTCGTATCCCGACACCTGACCATCGACTGTTTTTACCTTATATCCGTCCGGCGTCACAAATTTTGCCTCTCCGAGATAGGGAATGATAATTTTCATATGCGTTTCGGCTCCCGATATTGCGTAGCCGACGGCATATTTGCCGACAACGGAATCATATTCGCCGTACACTTTATCAAGACGCTTATCCAGAACCGGAGCGATTACCGCACGGTCAAACCCGCCCGCCGTTTCGTCCGGTCTTATGCCGACAATCGACTTATACACCCATGAAAGCACTGAACCATAGGCATAATGATTAAGGCTGTTCATTTCGCCGTCACGAATATTTCCGCCCGGCAGAACCGAATCCCAGCGTTCCCACACCGTAGTCGCACCCATATTCACAGAATACAGCCACCCTGGAATATCTTCGCCGAGCATAAGCGAAAAAGCCTCTTTTATATAACCTGCCGACGTCAACGCATCAAGCAGAAACGCAGTACCGACGAACCCCGTCGAAAGTTTCATTCCGTTTTCCGAAAGTTTATCGTACAGATGTTTACCGGCGATTTTTTTATCGCATAACCCGAACACAACGGCAAGCGCATATGCAGTCTGAGTGTCGCTTTTTATCTTTCCGTCGTCCGAAATATATTCCGACCGTAACCCGTCAAAAATTTCGCCCGCAAGTTTTTCGTATTTTACTTTATCTGCCGTTTCGCCGATAATATCCGCCGCTCGCGCCGTAAGTCTTGCCGCATTATAATAATATGCCGTTGCAATAAACCCCGTATCGGTTTTTCCTCGTTTATCGTCTTTATCTGTATTATCAAGTGCAAGCCAGTCACCAAACCCGAACCCATAATCGCGCACGCGTCTGCCGCCGTGGTTTTCGTCCGTACGATATAAAAATTCCGTCCAAAGTTTCATATTGACGTAATTCTTATTCAGTGTCTTTTCATCGCCTGTGAATCGATAAAGATTCCACGGAATTATTACCGCGGCGTCTCCCCACCCCGCAGAAACACGATTTAACATAAATTCTCCGTCTCCGACAGGTTTTACACCTTCTTTCAATTCCTCTCTCGCATAAAACGCATCGGGAACGATAAACGGACATGCCCCGCCGTAACGAATCTGCTCTTCACGCATATCTCGAAGATATTTATCGTAAAAAGCGATACAGTCGGCGTTATACAAAGCGGTTTCACAGAAAACCTGCGCGTCACCAGTCCAGCCGAATCGCTCGTCGCGTTGCGGGCAATCGAGAGGTATATCAAGAAAATTATCTTTCTGACTTTGAAAAACGTTTTCGATAAATCTGTTTAATTTTTCGTTTGACGAAATTATTTTGCCGCCGATCGGCAAATCGGAATAAATCGCCTTACCAATAAACTTATTTACATCTTCGGATGTAAGATTAAGTCCGTCGACTTTAACATATCTGAATCCGAAAAAAGTAAAATGCGGGCGGAATTTTCTCGTTCTTCCGTCTCCGATCGCTATAAATTCGGCTTTTGCCGTACGCAGATTGTCACGATAAAACTCTCCGTTTTGCAAAATTTCACCGTAAGAAAGTTTAACTTCACCTCCGCGCGGAATGTATGCCTCGAATTCCGCCCAACCGGTTATTTCTCTGCCGAAATCAAGTACCGTACCGCCCGACGGAGTTATAATAAGCGACGGAATATAATTTTCTCTTACGCAGATTTTCGGGCTTATTCTCTCAATTATTTTCGCTTGCGGATTATTCGTCGATAATGCCTTTTCGCCGAAAGTTGTAACGTCCGGTTTTACTTTTCCGCTATCTGCAAAAATTTCCCTTCGCGAATCGTAAATTTCACCGTCGTAAATCTCTGAAAACACTATCGGCGTTGCGATTGAAAGCCAACTTTCGTCCGTAACCGCTATTCGTTCCCCGTCTACAACGATTTCGGCAGAAAGTAAAAAACCGTTGCCGAACATACCGTCTCCGTTCTCGCCGGACGGATGCCTCCCGCCATACCAGCCGTTGCCGCATAAAACCACGATTTCGTTTTCGCCGACTTTCAGATTTTCGGATATATCATAAGTCTGATACTGTAAAATATACCTGTAATCGTCGCAATAAGGAGTAAAATATTCGTCGCCGACCTTTCGTCCGTCGATATACGCCTCGTATAAACCGAGTGCGGTTATATATAATCTTGCATTATCGGTTTTGCCGATACGGAATTTCCGGTAAAAAGCTACAGATTTACAGTTATCTGCGCGCGTGGTAATAAACGGAATATCCCACACGCGATTTTTTCTGCCGCACTCGAAAAACGACAGCGACGACGCGATCTCTCCTATCGTATTTTCAACCGTTACGCGCCAGAAATACCTTATACCGCCCGCGAAAGAATACGGCAGAGAAAATCCCGACGGAATCAATGCTGTGCTTGTAAAAGAATATATAACGTCGCCGAAATCCTCATCCGTCGAAATATCGACGGTAATACTTTTTATGCATCCGGAACCGTCTCCGTTTACCTTAAAAGAAAACGTTGGGGCATCGGTACATATGCCTATCGGCTCTTTCATGCGGTTTACCCGCAAACATTCGAGTTCCACTGTTACGACTCCGAAATAAGATATGAATATTATATATCGACATCGTATAAAATACTATGCACTGTATTGAACAATAATTGCAGTATATTGATAATTTTCATATATAGAATCTATATACATATCTCTATTGATTTTGCAAGGTCGGAATTTGAAAAATTCAAGGCATAAAAAAGGCAGGTTGAAAAACC
>USHO01000020.1 GCA_900554485.1 uncultured Eubacteriales bacterium | reverse complement strand
GTGTTTGTAAAATCAACACAAGTTCTGTGACAGGAGTGAAAACCACTAAAAATTCTCTCTTACCGAAGAGGGCGACTATACGGTGTACGTTTATGTACTCGACGAAGACAACAACGCATCGTATGCGTCGTATCGCCTGAAAGTCGTTTCGGCGCAATAAAAAAGCGAAAGACATTCCCGTATTTTGTTTTCTTATCTTCTCAAGGAGGAACATATGAGTAAAAAATTCAGAAAATTTTTCAATATAGCTCTGTCGGCAGTGCTGGCGGGCATAGTCGGGCTTTCCGCATGTACGACGGGCGGAGGGAAAGACGATAATTCCGACCGCGGAGAGTTTGACCCCGACGCAAAGATAATCGTCAAAGACGAATATAACGGCACGCATGTATTCAATGCCGAAGACACAGACAAAGACTTCGTTAAGAATAAAATGTGTGATTACAAAATCGTAATGCCGGAAAATCCCGGTGCCGCGCTCAACTTTGCGAGAGACGAACTCCTTACTTTTTTTGCCGAGGCTACCGGCATAAAACTTCAGGTCGTCAAAGAGACCGAAGGCGCGACCGTTCAAGGGCATTATATATCTATCGGCGATACGGCGGTTCTCGGAGCGTCCGGCATAACCGTCGATAAAAACAAACTCACCAAAGACGGAGCGAGAATAGTTACGGTCGGCGAAAACATTTATATTTTCGGCGGCAGCGAAAACGGTACGCTTTACGGCGTGTACGACTTTCTCGGCATATACTTTAACTTCGACGTGTATTACGAAGATTGTTACGAAATCGATACCAACGTCAAAAACCTTAAACTCAAAAATTTCGACGTAACGGATATACCCGACCTCGAATTCCGGTCAAACGGGTTTTATCGTCTCGTGACGGGCGACTGGGCTTACAGATTCCGCGTGCCGCAGACTTACGGCGATATAACGTTCAACGTCGAAAGGCAGGTCCCCGTTCTGGATAAAGACGGCAAACCGACGGGTAAATATACCGTCGAAAAAAGAGGCGTACACAACTGTCTGTGCTGGTTGTCCGAGTACGAGTGGGGCGAACGACATCCCAACTGGTACAATTCGGCTAAAAATCAGTTGTGCTATACGGCAGGCGGAAGAACCAACCCCGACGGAACCCGCAGCGACGAGTACGAGGCAATGCTTGACGCCGCTTGCGCCAAGGCGATCGAAACCCTTAAAAAGTACGATAAAACAAACTACCCCGATTTGCGTATACTCAACTTTACGCAGAACGACAACTACCCGCCGTGCTATTGCGACGCATGTATAGCCGATCAGAATAAATACGGATCGTTCGCGTCGTCGATAATCATCTTCATGAACGATCTGCGCACGAAGATAGACGCCGCGATGGCAGACCCCGATTTCGGCGACGAATATCGCCGCGACGATCTGACGCTTACTTTCTTCGCGTATCAGGCAACCGAGACTGCTCCGGATACTTCGTATTCCGAAATGAAACTTAAAGACGGCGTAAGCGTATACCTTGCGACTAGCAGTTCTTTCGACCACCAGTCTTCGATTTACGCCGACAGTAACGAGGCAGGCAGAGAAAACCTTAAAAACTGGGGCAAACTCTCGGGCGAAATCTTCCTCTGGACGTATTCGACCAAGTTCAGCCACTATATGTACCCTGTCGAAACTCAGAACTTCTACGGAGAAGACGCGTTTACCTTCTTTGCCGCTAACAACGTAAAACTTATATACAACCAGTCGCAGATAACCCAGACGGGTACCTGCACGGCGTGGCACAACCTCAAAGCTTATCTCGACAGTAAACTCGAATGGGACGGCAGCCGCAGTCAGACTTATTATACCGAAAAATATATGAACGCGATGTTCGGTCCCGCGGCGGAGAATATGAAGGAAATATATAAGTCCGTGCGTTTAAGAGCGGGTATCGTAAGATCGATGTACAACGGTCATACCCTTCTCAGCGGAACGACTAACCTCGAAGACCCCGATATGTGGCCTTACGCGACGGTCGCGCAGTGGCTTAAAGACTACGATGCCGCTTACGCCGCGCTGGAAGGAATCAGAAATTCCGACCCGGTAAAATATAACCTCTGCAAGGGGCATATCGACGCCGAATGGCTTTCGCCCGCGTATATGATGCTTGTGTTGTATCCCGACAGGCTTTCGCCGTCCGAACTCACCGAACTCAAGACGCAATTCAAAGCGGTGGCTAACGCGACGGGTATTTCGCATACCGACGAAAACAGCACCAACCAGATGGATGCGTTCCTTAAAAGTCTGTAAAGGGAGAAAATAACGATTTATGAAAAAATTCAGTTTTTTAACCGCGCTTTTCGCGGCGAGTCTTGTACTCGCGTTAGGCTCTTTCGGGTGTAAAACCGATAAGAAAGACGATTCGTCGTCTTCGTCGGTGCAGATAACCGAAATCATTCTCAGCGACGATACCGCAAACATGGTAGTCGGCGACATCGCTCAGGTAAGGGCGACGAGCGACGGCAAGACCTCCGTTTCGTGCGAATGGGTATCTTCAGACACGAAAATCGCGACGGTCAACGAATACGGAGATATAACCGCAGTAAGCCCGGGTAAAGCGGATATAACGGCGTCGGTCGGCGACGTAAACGCGAAATGCGCCGTAACGGTTACGCTCGGCGGCAATCTGCCGAGCCTGTCGATCGAATCGGACGATTTTCTGCAGGTCGACATGCTGAACCGAGCCGAAATCGGCGGCAAAGTCTTCTTTGCGGGGATTGCTTACGACGACGCGTCTATAACCTATACGCTTGAGGATAACGCATTGGGCAAGGTCGAAGACGGCGTATTTACGCCGCTTAAAAAAGGCGAAACGACGCTGACCGTCTCCGCCGAATGGAGAGGAATACAGTCGCCCTACCTGACCAAAGAAATAACCGTCAAGGTAATCGACAACGTACTTTTGAAAATCGGCGGAAAGCCCGTTGCGGGCGATCTGACCCTCGGCATGATAAAATCTTTCGAGGGTGAAACGTACGACACCGAACTTACGCTTATGCCCGAACTCGTCGTAAACGGCAATTCGCTTAAACCCGCCGTCACGGTCGGAAACACTTCGGTTGCGGAATACGACGCCGAAAGCGAAGTTTTAAGCGCGGTCGCGGCGGGAAGTACCACCCTGACGATCGGCTATGTCGGCGACGACCTGGAATTTTCGCAGGAAGTCAACGTAACGGTACTTAAACCGATTGCGAAATATGCGGATAAAGTCGATTTCTCGACGCTTAAAGGAATAATCGAGAAGAAAGACGGAACAGACCTGTTCGCGACGCTGTTCGACACCGAAATCGTCGCGGCGAGTATGAACGGTAAAACTCTTGCCGTTTCCGGCGGAAAGATAACCGACGCGTCCGTCGCGAGGGGCTCCGTTACCGAAAATCAGACGATCGTAGTCGAAAACGACAGATACGGTTATGAATTTACGGCTGACTGTTGCGCGCTTTTCGTTAAAGTCCCGGAGGATCTCCTGAATATGGTGCTTACCGAAGACAAGCGAGAGATAGGCGGCTATATCTGCCTTTGCAACGATATAGACATGACGAATTTCGACATCAACGGCGACGGCAGAGTCGGCTCTACAGGCAATTACTTCCAGTACGATACATTCTATCCCTACTATTCGCTTGGAGGTAAAGGCAATACCGATATGCTCGACGCCAAGAAAGGCAAAGGTTTTACCGGAGTTTTCGACGGAAGAGGTCATAAGATAAACAACTTCCACATGGGTAATTCCTACGGGTTCTTCGGCAACATGAACGGAGCGGCTGTCCGTAACGTGGCTTATACTAATACCGACATATTCAAACAGGGCATGATAGGTACGCTTTTCGCGCTCAACGCGACCAACGTGCAGATAGAAAACGTGTACGTTTCGATCAACGTCGCGGATATAACCAGTGCGGATTATAACAGAAAATCGTATTGCGCGCTGTTCGGCTGCGCCGATTATACTAACATTTCGTTTACCGATTTCCTTCTCGAAATGAGCGATACGTTTGACTCGACCGCCACGGGTGTCGCCGGTCAGGCAGTGGGATTTTTCGGAAGTCTCGTTTACACTCCGTATTATGTAAACCAGAAACTCGACGCGGGTACAGAATTTCCCGGGTATCTGATGAAATACTCGATAAAGAGCGTTTATGTCATAGCGAAACCCGCAAGTACGAACGGCAGGATATTCCCGCTTGTTCAGCAAAGCAATATGTCGGTTTACGCATCGAACGACTTTGCGGATATTGAAGAACGCGCGACGATTTCTTTCGATACGAACAATAACCCCGTTACGGCGGAAAGCGGGAATATGAAAATTTACCACTGGGCTAACGCATGGCGTTACGATTCTTACGCAAAAATGATCGAGGCGGGTAAAACCAAAGTCGGCAGTTGGGATATATCTTCCGGCGCGCCCGTATACGAGGCTAACTGATGAAGAAATTCGCGGCGTACGTTTTTGCGATTGTATTATCGCTTATATCGGCGATGTTTTTGCTTACGGGTTGCGGCGGCAATACGGATAAAGACAATTCGTCGCCGCCGCAAAGCAGCGAAGTCTTCGGGCAGAGAAAACTCATACACATCGTTTATTCTTCCGCCTAAAATTTCTATCGCTTTTTCGGCCTCTTTGATCTCTTCTTTCGCCTGCCCCTTGAACGCGACGAATTTGCCGTTCGTTTTTACGAAAGGCATACAGTATTCGGATAAAACGTTAAGCCTTGCTACCGCCCGTGCGACGGCATAATCGAATTTTTCGCGATAATTTTTATCTCTGCCGAGTTCTTCGGCTCTGCCGTTTATTATCTTTATTTTCTTCAGCCCCAGTTTATCGGCGACGGTCGATAAAAATTCGCATTTTTTTTCCGTTGCCTCGACACAGGTGAAAGACAAATCTTCTCTTAAAATTTTATTCGGCAAAGAGGGAAATCCTCCCCCCGAGCCTATCTCTATAACTTCCGCGCCTGTTGAAAACTTATCCACATAAAGGCAACTGTCCAGAAAGTGCTTTACGATTATTCCTCTGTCGTCGGTTATCGAAGTTAAGTTGAATTTCGCGTTATATTCTTTAAGTAACGAAGAAAACTCGTCGAATTTTTCCTCTTGTTCGTCGCTTAAAGATATTCCGTATTTTCCGAATAAATTTTTCATAAACTGAATTTTAACATTTTTGAGCGATTTGTCAACCTAATTAATGCAATTGTGTATAAATAATTAACAACCGTCTGCTTTATCGCTTTTTCCGCCATATTTTTTCATTACATTGAAAAACGGAACGATTTTTTCTTGCTTTTTTATCTTTTATTTTATATAATATATAAAAGCGATTTTCGTTTGTGGCGACGATAAATAAATAACGGTTTTTCAAAAGTGGACAAGTTCCGCTTTGTCTACCGCCGTAAACAGTTATTAAACCGTCGACGCACATTTTTATAAAATCAAAAATTGCATATAAAATAAGCAATTTTAATGTGTTTATATGCGGTTGTCCACAAATAAACCGAGCCTACTGTTTCTATTACGGAATAAATAAAAAAATATATAATCTATCATAAGGCGACGCAAGCGAAGGAGAGTAAAATGAAAATAATTGTCAACGGCACCGATCTGTCGAACGCCGTAATGAAAGTTTCTAAAGCGATAAGCGTAAAGACGACTAATTCCATACTCGAAGGTATTAAACTTTCGGTAAGAGGAGACAATCTCACTCTGACCGCCACGGATACGGAAATAGGCATAGAAAAGACCATTCCCGCCGAAACTTTCAAAGAGGGCGATACGGTTGTTCCCGGTAAGATGTTCGCCGAACTCGTAAAAAAACTCGAAAACGAAGATCAGGTCGAAATTTATCTCGAAGAATTGAACAAACTTAAAATAGTTTACGGCGACAGCGTGGTATATCTTTCCGCGCTTTCGGCGGAAGAATTCCCCGTCATAAAGAAAAATCTTAAAGAGAAATACATAACGCTCGGTCAGAAGAATTATAAAGACGTCGTAAACAAGACCGTTTTCGCATGTTCCACGGACGAATCCCGCCCGATACTCAAAGGGTGTCTGTTCGAGATTAAAAACGGCGAACTCAAATGCGTCGCGCTCGACGGGTTCAGAATGGCGGTAGCGAAAACTCCGATAAAAGAGAGCAGCGGAGATTTCAGAATGATAATACCCGCAAGGTCGCTTGCCGAAATATCCAGAATGCTCGAAAACGACGATGCCGATCTTACGGTCGTTTCCGAAGACAATTCTCTTATGGTCGAAGAGGGAGGTACGGTTTTCGTAAGCCGTCTTTTAGAGGGAGAATTCATAAATTACGAACAGATTATCCCCCGCGAGTTCGTAACCGTAGTCAAAGCGGAAAGAGAGGCTTTGCTCAGCGGTCTCGAAAGGGCTACGATAGTCGCAAAAGACGCGAGGAACCTCGTCAAACTCGAAATAAGGGAAAACGACATAAACATAAAGGCAAATTCCGAGAAAGGTAACGTAAACGAAAACGTAACTATTAAAAACGACGGGAACGACCTCGATATCAACTTCAACGTAAAATACCTCAGCGACGCGCTCAAAGCGTCGTCGGACGAATACGTTTTCCTTAAATTCGTAGGAGAAATCGCACCCGCGATAATAACCCCGATAGAAGGCGACGAATATGTATTCCTCGTTCTTCCGATAAGAATAAATTAAAATTCGTAAACGAGAGTTATAGAGTTGACAAAAGTCAACAAAAAAAGTATAATTTCAAAAGCAAATAATCGGCGAAGTGTAAAATCGCGCGAATATACAGGAGTAAAAGAAAATGAAAAGAACTTATCAACCCAAAAAGAAGACCAGAAACAAAGTACACGGTTTCAGAAAGAGAATGGCTACCACCGCCGGCAGAAAGGTTCTGAAGAGAAGAAGAGACAAGGGTCGTAAACGTCTTACCTATTGATTTGATAAACAGACTTAAAAGAGAGAGCGATTTTAATAAAATTTTTTCAAAAGGGAAAAGAGTTTATGCAAAATCGCTCGTTATGCTTTATATAAAAGGCGACGAACTTAAAATAGGTTATTCCGTAAGCAAAAAACACGGAAACGCGGTAATCAGAAACCGTATTAAAAGGCTTATGCGCGCCGCGACGAGAGAGGTTTTCAAAGATATAAAAACCCCTCTTTATATAGTATTCATGCCTAAGAAATCCGAAGAATATTCTTTCGATAATTATCTTTCGGATATGAAATATTGCATCGGCAGAGAGAATATAAAGTGAAAAAGATAAACCCCGTGAACGGATTTTTTATAAAAATACTCAAATTTTATAAAAAGCACGTTTCGGTCGCGCTTAAAAGCGGTTGTATTTTCACGCCGACGTGCAGCGTATACGCGATAGAGGCGTTGGAAAAACATTCGTTTTTTATAGCTTTGTTTCTCATTATATGGCGTATACTTCGCTGTAACAGGCTTAACAAAGGCGGGTTCGATCCCGTTCCGGATAACTATAATCTGAAAAAGTGGCTTATTTGATAAAACAGGAGTAAAATGGCAATTTCAAACTTACTGGCGGGCGTACAGGTATCGCTTATCGGGTCGCTCGGCAGCGTCAGTTATAAATACGCATGGCTTTTGGGCGTTATAGAGTCGTTCATAGGTATAGTCGCGGACGTCGGCTTGGGCATAATTCTGTTCACCCTCGTTCTTAAACTTATAACCCTGCCCCTCGATATATTTTCCAGAGCGTCTATGAAAAAGAACGCTCTCAAAATGGAAATGATGAGGGACGATCTCGAAAAACTTCAGAAACAATACGCTAACAACAAACAACTTTATCAGCAGAAGATGATGGCTCTTTACAAAAAGAACGGATATTCCGCTCTGATGCCGTGTCTTCCGACGATAATCTCGCTCGTATTCTTTATTATTGTCATAGGGGCGTTCAGCTCGTATTCCAAAAAAGCCGACTTTGAAGTTTTCAAAAAGATGGCGACGGCTTATGACGAAGAAATAGTTTCGCTCGAAGGCAACGGCATAGTAAACGCCGGTACGGAAGAAAACAAAGAATATTACGTCAATCTCGACGCCGCGTTAAGAGAAAAGGGATACTATAAATATTTTGCGGGTTACGATCCGAACGGCAATAAATATTCGATAGGCGATTATACCGTTTATTTCGATATTTATACGGATTCCGGCAATCAGGAACTCAAGACCGCTTATCCGGATATTTATACCGCGTTTATAGACGATTTCGGCAATCTTAAATTTACCGACGAAAAATTAAAGAACAGAATTTTCGACGAACTTAAAAACGAATTCGTTAAGACTAAGTTTACCGCGGAACAGATAGAATCGCTTACCGCTGAAAATCTCGTTTCGGGAAACGCGACCGAAGGATATTTCTTCAAAGACGAAGATATTCAGAGAATAATCGAAAAAACTTCCGCAGGCGTATTTGACGGTTTTGCGTCTTACGACGGCGAAAGCGGAGTATGGACTTTCATATTCCCCGAAAACGGCAACGCCGCCGATACGCTTGTAAACAAAGACGATATTGCGAAAGAATTTCTTACCGAAACGCTGATAGAAAAAATAGCGGGCGATTATGCCGCGGAAAATATCCTCGGAGCGGCTCGCACGGCGGCAAGGGAAAGTTATATAAGCAACAGAAGTAAATCGGTTTTATTCCCGTGGGTAAAAAACCTGTGGGTCGTGGACAGCCCATTCAAACCGGCTATTCCGACGTACTTGAACCTTTCGTCGACGCTCTTCGGCAAGACAAACGGCACTCAGTTCACCGAGGCTAAATACGACGAACTCACCTACGATATTTCGGAATATAAACAGACGGGTTTCGGCAAAGGTAACGGACTTTTCATACTGGTAGCGTTGTCCATACTGACTATGCTTTTGTCGACGGTTATAATGAATAAAACCCAGAAAACCCAGATGGAACTTTCTTCCGTCGACGGCGCGAACGGACAAGCCGCGACGCAGCAGAAAATGATGACATGGATCATGCCTATTATGTTCGGCGTGTTCGCATTCATCTATTCGGCTGGTTTCTCGATTTACATGGTAACGAGTTCAATACTTTCCACCTGCTTTACGTTAGCGATTAACTTCTGCGTGGAAAAATCGTTCAAACATAAAATAAATAAAAAACAAGCCGAAGATGCGGGAAAAGCACGTTACGGCAAAAGAAGATAAAGGAGTAGAAAAATGCCGACTTATTACGGTAAAACGGTCGAAGAGGCGATCGAAGAAGGATTGAAAGAACTCGGGCTTAACAGAGAACAGGCCGATATAAGAGTAGTAGAAGAACCCAAAAAAGGCTTTTTAGGTCTTAATTCCAAAAAAGCAGAAGTCGAAGTAAACGCTAAAAAGAGCGACGGCGAAAGAGCGAAAGAGTTCCTTGAAGGGCTCTTCCCTATAATGAACGTAAACGCTAAATGTAACCTTGTCGAAGAGGACGAAAAGATCGTTATAGACCTTATCGCCGAAAGAAGTCAGCAGGTTATAGGTTATCGCGGCGAAACGCTCGACGCTTTGCAGACTCTTGCCGGTGCCGTTGCCAACATCGGCAGAGACGATTACAGAAGAGTCGTCGTAGACTGCGAAAATTACAGAGAAAAACGCGAAGAAACGCTTAAAGGATTGGCTGAAAAACTTGCCGCCAAAGCGGTTGCCGAAGGCAGAAAAGTCATACTCGAACCTATGGCTCCGTATGAAAGAAGAATAATCCATTCCGCCCTTGCCGACAGCAAAGACGTAACTACCGAATCCGAGGGTAAAGAACCCGCAAGAAGAGTCGTAATCGTTCCGAACGAACTTCTCAGCGACGAACCTATAGACGCGTCGTTTAAGGGTAAAAGAAACGGCGGTTTCAAAGGGAACGACAGAACTACCCGTTACGGAGATCGCGGAGGTTACAGAGGTAACAACAGAGACGGCGGATACAGAGGAAACCGCGGCGGTTCCAGGGGCAGAGACGGCGGATATAACCGCGATCGCGGCGAACGCGCTCCTCGTCAGCCCAGACCGAAGACCAGCGGCTGGGGAACGTTCCTCGGCAACAGCAACGATACGAATAAAGACTGAAATAAATAAAAAAACGCGGAGTCATACTCCGCTTTTTTTATGTGTCGAATTCTTTCGCTTATTGCTTTTGCGGCGTAAACCGACTATGCGAAAGATTTTTACTTGATTAAAATACCCCGCGAGGATGTTCCTCGCGGGGTTGTGTTTTACGATAATTTATTCCATACGGATATAGTGCAGTGTTCGCTGTCGTAATTCTTGCCCGCCTGCGAATAATCGCAGAAGGTGACGAACTTGCCTTCGATCGTTTTCATTCTGACGGTCAGATTAGAGTCGAACTTGTCGTTTGTAACAACCTTAGCCGACGGAACAGCGCCCTTTTTGATTTTTACTTTTACGGGTAAAGTCAGGTCTTCGCCGAAACGTTCGTCGCGGCAGAGAACGACGGGTCCTCTCGAATACGCGACTTTTCCGTTCAGTTTTACCGCCCTTACCGGAGTTTTGTATGAAATATCTATAACGCTTTTGCTCCAGACTTTTTCGAGCGAGAAATATCCGTTCTTTACGCTTAATTCGGTTTCTTCGCCGTCGATGCGTATTTTCGGATTTTCCATCCAATGAGGAATACGAATATAAAGTCTGAATTTTTCGTTGTCGGATTTTACTGCTATTTTAGCGTGAGGCGTGGCGTATACGTTGGCTTTTACGGCGATTTCCGTCTTATAGCCGTTCGTTTTGTTTTTGAAAATCTCTTCGTTGAACAGGTTTACTGAATAACCGTCGTCGGTCTTGCAGATTCCCGCAAGAGAAAATACAGCCGTTCCCGCGCCTCCGATCGACGCGCAGCAACCGTAAGTTTTACCGTTTTCCATAACCATGAATCCGCCGACTTTTTTGGCGCGTTGACCTAAATACAGCGGACTGTAACTGTCAAACGGATAAGGCTCGTGCGGGGTGGGGATCGCTTTGTCGCCTTTCCAGACTACGCCGAGAGTCCTCTTCATGGTCTGTTTTTCGTTGTTTACCGCGCCGAAAAGGGCGTTGTAACCCGAACGTTCGATGACGTCGATATATCTTACTTCGCCTGTCAGCGCGAAGAGTTTCGCGGCGAGTTTCATAAACGTTACCGTTACGCAGGTTTCCTGCATTACGCCGTCGGAATATTCGGTCTGTTTAACCGACGAATGATCGAACAATTCGTGCGTGCAACCCGAGCAACCTATTAAAGTGTAATCGCTTACGACGACCATATCGAAGAAATTCTGTACCGCTTTAAGGTAGTTTTCGTCGCCTTTTACCTTATAATATTCCAGAAGACCCTCGAAACAACTCATCATTTCGTATGCTTTGGTATATTTGAATTCGTAGGGGTAATTTTTCTTTTCGAGGCACGCGTTGTAAAGGTCGAAGTCCTTTGAAAATCCCGTGCTTACGATGTATTCCGCAAAATCTATATACTTCTGTTCACCGGTCAGATTATACAGTTTGACGAACGGTTCGAGTATCGAACACGAATTCATTCCGCCGTAGACGCCGGAAGTCATGCATATGTCCGTCTGATGCTTGTCCGTTCCGACTTTTTTCAGAATATAGTCGGCGTGTCTTTTAAGCGCGCGTATTATTCTGTTTCTGAGAGCCTCGGTTTTGCATATCTCTATATAATAGATAAACCCGAGCATGACGTATTTTCTGCCCCATACGTCCCAGCCGTGAAATTCGGTTTCTTTGGAGTATGTCGAAAATCTGCCGCAGTTCTCCTGAGCGGAAAGCATGTCTTTGACGCTTGCGGTAATTTCGGCGTAGAGTTTTTTATCTTTGGTTACGCGGTAGGTAAGACTTGCCGAACGCATGAGTTTGCCCCAGAATTCGCCGCGCCAGCCGTTCGTTCCGCCGTCGGGGAGAGTCCTGAACTGATTTACGGTAAGACGCCATAAGTCGGCATCGTAAAACTGAGCATTCGTAACGTAGTCGTTAATTTTACCCGCATACCCTTTGACGTTTATCTCGCCCGCCGCTGGATAGGTCACTTTGTTGTTTATCATATGTTCTCCGTTTTATATATTTATTTTTTACAGGTTGTCCGCAAGTTCTACGATTTTGCGTAACCTGTGATTTAAGCAACTTTTGGAAATTCCCAGTTTTTCGGCGAGTTCCGAAAGCGTCAGTCCGCGATTGTTTATTCTTGCGTCCGCAACCGTTTTAAGGGGGTTCGGCAGAGAATCTCTGCCGAACGCATCGTCTATTTTTTCTATCGCGCGTATCTGTTTGACCGATGCGTCTATCTGCTTGCTCATATTGGACATTTCGCAGTTGAGTTGTCGGTTGTAATTGTTGTTCATATCCTTTTCGACGGTTATTTCGGCGAGTTTAAGCACGGCTTTGCTCGCCCCCATAAGCGCGAGAAAGTCGGAAATTTCATCACGCGTTTTAAGGTAGACGATGAACGCGTCTTTGCGCTGTATGAGTTTTGGCAGAAAGTACAGTTCGCTTAAAATTTCGCATACGTCGGTCGCGAAAACATAGTCGCCGAATACGAATTCGAGGTGATACCCTGTCGACGAACTGCCGTCGCTTTTCGGTAAAGTCGCGCTGCCCCCGCCCGAAAACGCCCCGCGCAGAAACGCGGCTTTTTCGGCGTCCGTTACGACGAGATCCCATTTGACCCCGAATCTGAGTTTTACCCCCTCGGCGTCGACTTCGAGAACCCCGAGATCGTCTAAAATTTCGGTCGCGTCATCGTCGTAGCGGATGACGTTGCGTTTCTTCTTTCTGCCGTTTTCTTCGGAAATTTTAACCGTAAGACCGTATACGACGGCGAAGTATTCCGCAAAGGTTTTCGCGCCGTCGGCGTTGTCCGTCGCGATTTCGAATCCGACCTTTCCGCCGACGAGAGAAAGCGACCCCGCGGAACGCAAAAAAGCCGAGACGAACGCTTTTTTTTCGCCGTCGGTTTTTTCTTTTCCGCCGAGTATTTCTCGTTTTACTTCTTCAGAAAAATTCATCGATAATCGCCCTGTATGGTTATTTTTGATTTCTCCGTGCTTACAGAGTTATCGGGTTGAAAGGCTCGATGCCATGTTCCTTTTTATATCGCGCGAAACGCAGATCGGGTAGCCGTCCGTCGATGTTGTCTATTCTGTCAAGCGGGAAATCCACGCGTCTGAACAGTTCTTCCGCTAAGGCAATGTCGCCTATGCGGTCGGTGGTGTGAGCGTCGCTGTCGATGACGAATCTGACGCCCGTATCGATGACTTTCCGCCACTGCTCGTCCGTCATGTGAGTTTTTTTGGTGTTTATTTCGATGTACGTTCCGTAGTCGGCGCATACCTTTGCGACTTCGACGGGGTCGGTGAAACACAGGTACCCGACGTGAGTGAGGACGTCTATCGGATTATATTTTACGGCGTTGACGTAGCAGCGCGTATTGTATTTTACCAGCCTTTCGCTCGGAGCGCTTTTCAGTACCGAACGAAATACGTTTCCGCACAGCAGGTGGGCGAAATCGCCGAAACTCTTGTAGAATATAAACCTGTGTACGCCCGCCAGAATGAGGTCGAGTTTGGGGTAGTCGGATTCTTCGACGTCGATACTGCCGCATTCGCCGCGAAGGTTAGACTCTATCCCGAGCAATACTTTAACGCCGTATTCTTTTTCGGCTGCGGTGCAGTCGGCCCGCATCTGCCCCAACTTTTTTCTGCGCATACCGAAAGCGGGATGCGAAAATCCGTGATCGGTTATTCCTATCCCGTAAAGACCTTTTTCTTTTGCCGTAGCGGCATTTTCGGCGATCGTTCCCTTGCCGTGACTGTAAACGGTGTGGGTATGCAGATCAAAATTTATTTTCATCTCCGAATCTTCCTAAGTAAACCAGTTCCTCTCTGAGTTCCGTCCCGGTTTTTTCCCGTACGGTTTTGCGGACTTCGTTTATCAGCGAATATATATCTTCGCTTTTGCAATCTGCGTCCGCTATAATGAAATTCGCGTGCTTTTCGGAAACTCGCGCTCCGCCCACGCGTCTGCCTTTTAAGTTACAACTTTCTATCGTTCTGCCGGCATAGCAACCGTCGTTCAGAAAGACGCTCCCGCAGGATCTGCCTTTCGGCTGTTTGCTCCGCCGCAGATTTTTATAGTATTCGATTTTGCTTTCCGACTGTTCGTATTCCGCGTTGTCCAGACGGAACGCCGCTTTCAGCACGCATTCTCCGTTTTTTTTGAACAGACTTTCGCGGTATGAAAA
This sequence comes from uncultured Eubacteriales bacterium, assembly GCA_900554485.1. Classification (GTDB taxonomy): domain Bacteria; phylum Bacillota; class Clostridia; order Christensenellales; family Borkfalkiaceae; genus UBA10281. Next base: position 375 of record USHO01000020.1, on the reverse strand, counting down.
ACCGCAGTCTTTCGCGGGGTATATTCCGTCGGTCGTAACGACGTAACTTAACCTGTCTGCGACGGACTTGCCGAAACATCCCGCGTTCATCGTTACGACCCCGCCGACCGTTGCCGGTATTCCGCTTAAAAATTCTATTCCGCCAAGGCTGCTGTACAGCGCGAATTTTACGAGTTCGGATATTTTTACGCCCGCGCCCGCTGTTAAAATTCTGCCGCAGAGCGAGATGCTTTTCAGTTTTTCGGTCGAGACCACCGCGCCGCGATAGCCGTCGTCCGAAACGAGCACGTCCGAACCTCCGCCGAGAATAAAGTACGGCAGGTCGGCTTTTTTAAGGTCGCTTATAAGAGCCCCGGCAACCTCGTAGCAGTCGGG
>USHO01000019.1 GCA_900554485.1 uncultured Eubacteriales bacterium | reverse complement strand
CGACGATCTGAGCGGCGGTTTTGCCCTCGTCGGCTCTGTCGATCGTCCAGGACAAAATCTCTTCGCACTTGTCGTCGTCGAAACCGTAAGCCGTAGCCGAGCCGAATAATTTCACGCCGACAGCCGACAGAACGGGTACGTTTGCAAACGCAAGATTGTCTATGGTCGACTGATAGTTGGTTATAATTTCGTTATAAGCCCAGTTACCGTCCGCCATGAACACCGCTCCGCCGCGTTCGCTCATAAGTTTCATATGAGCGGTATCGATCGTGTTGTTGTTGGATCCGAGCGCGACGAACGATTTATCGTACATATTGAACATCGCCTCGAGCATCTTTTCGAGAGACTCGTCGTCATACACCGTATAACCGTTTTCGATCATTTCGTTGCCTTCGGCATCGGTATAACCGTAGAACTGTTCGTATTTTGAAATACCCGCATACTGAGCCTGCCACGCCGTAACGAAGTGTATCGGATAGCCGTTGTCTCCGCCGAGGAAGGTAACGGGATAAATCTGAGATTCGAGTGAACCTTTTATACCCTGAGCCTCGTCGCCGGTATATATAAGTTCAAACGTATCGAAAAGTTCGTTGGAAGTCTTCGGAATCCTCGTTATGCCGTACTTGGCGAGTTTTGCGGTGTTTACTATCATTCCGCCTATATCGTTGCTTGTATTGAACCCGTATACTCTGCCGTTTACTTTAAGTACGTCATCGGGAAGAGCCACACGCATTTTTTCGGAAATAAGCGTCGTGCTTTCCTCTTCACCGTTGAAGTTTATCGCAGGCTTGTTCCACACCGTATCGGTAAGGTCGGCAACGAGTTGCCCGTATTCGCCGCCCTCGGCAGTGAATTGCGACATGGTGTTGTTGACGTTGACGAAATAAAGGTCTACCCAGTCGTCTTTTGAATACAACTCTTTCATGGCGACTTTGCTTTCGAGATCCGTCGAACTTGCAAGCACGTTGGCTTTATACCCTTCTTCGGCGTAAACCTCGTTGAATTTATCGGCGAGAGACCTCAGCCATGAATCGCCGTAGCCGCCTATGCATGCGCGGATATTTATGGTCTTTTCGTCGCGGACGATCTTTTCTTTGCCCTTACAACCGGCAAGAGCAAAAACGGTGGTAAGCGAAAGTACGGACGCCGCAATACCCGCGGTTATCTTTCTGAATTTTTTCATTTTTTCCTCCTGTATGATTCCGCCGTACGGCGGAACTCGTTATTTAGAATACTCGGCGATCGTTTCGGGCGACAGCAAGGACGCCGAATCGGGATCGCACCAAACCGTCGTATCGACGTGCTTTTTCAGGAGCGTAGCCGGTACTTCGTTGGTTATATCGGTCGTGAAAGTCTTGTATATAGCCTCGGCTTTGACCTTATACGGAACGACGCAGATGATATGTTCGCACTTCATAATTTGCGGACAAGTCATCGATATTGCCTGCTTATAGGTGTCGTCGACGGATTTGAACCACCCTTCGCCGACCTGCTGCTGCAGGCATCTGGGCGCAAGCGTTACGATTTTATAAGATCTCGGGTCATTAAAATCTGCCGGCGGATCGTTGAACGCGATATGCGCGTTTTCACCGATACCGATCATTCCGAGGTCGATCTCGCGTTCGTTTACGAGTTCGGTGAGTTTCGCAATGGTCTTGAAAGGATCGTCCAGTCCGCAAATAAGATGGACTTTGCCGGGCAGAACCTTTTCGACGAATCTCTTGGTGAGATAGTTGTTGAAACTTGCCGGATGATCGGGCGAAATACCTACATATTCGTCGAGATGGAACATTTCGACTTTATGCCACGCCACGTCCTGCTTTACGAATTCCTTGAAGAATTCGAGTTGCGACGCACCCGTCGAGAGCAATAATCTTGCCGAACCTTTTTTTGCGATAGCCGCGTTAAGAACGTCGGCTGCCTGTTTTGCCGAAAGTTTTGCCATTTCTTCGGTACTGTTTGCCACTATGAGTTTCATATCTTCTCCTTTTTATAAAGAAATATTTCGCCGTTCACGCCGTCGAATTCTCCCGCGGCGCAGAACGCAATTTTCAATTCGTTTTTACCGTCTTTCCATTTCGGGGCAAACGCTTTGTTCTTTGCGTCGTATACCCTGAAAGGTTTTATATCGTCTGGCGGAATTTCTTCGCCGTTCCAGTAAATTTTATAATCACCCGAAAGCGTACCGCCGTCGAAAAGCACCAGTTCGTCTCCGTTTAATTTATCGATATACGCCTTATACTCGGCTTTTATCGGATATTTCGACTTTTTCCTGGGTGCGACGTCGAAGTACGGTATAACGTATTCGCCTGCGTATATTTCGTCGTCGGTGCCGATAAGTTCGCGCACTCTCGAATATTTGCGGTCGTTGAATACCGATATGTTTTCGCCTTCGCCTATTTTCACGTCGTAACGCGTTATCGCGCTTACCGCGCCCTTCGGCATATATATCCACTGCGGATTTTCTTCACATTCCAGCACGGTGTCGCCGAGAGTTTCGTACGAATACTTCCCGACCGCCTTACGGTCTTCTTCTGCGCAATCGATAACGATCACCGACCCGTACCCCTTTATGCCGACTTTCAGAATACCGTCGCAAGATTCTGTTTCCAAATATTCGTCGTGTTCGGCGTCGTATACGACAGTCCGACCGTCGACGGGAATTTCGACTTCGGCAAAAGATTTGTCGTTCTGATACAAAAACATCAGTTTTTCGTTGCCGCGATATTTAGTCAACGCCAGAATGTTTTCCCCGCCGACGAGACCTTCCGCAGGCGGAAATCCGTCAAAAGAGCCGCCGTCGAACATGACGCAATCCGCACCGGCGGCAGTCATTCCCGCATAGGCGGAATCTTCTTCGTCTCCGCCGCGTACGAATATGACTTTATCGTATTCGCAGTTGCCTATCACTACCTTTTTATCCCGTATTTCGGCGGTGTTCGCGCCTTTGACGTCGGTTATATCCCAACCGATTTGGTTTTCGGTAAGATACCGGGCGACCGAATACAGTCTGCGCTGCATTTCTTTGGCGCGATCGCTCGGGAATACCCCGTCGTTGCGCATCGGGAAAGGAACTTCTTCGGCAAAGCCGCAACTCGGCAAGACGACGAGCGTATCGTTTTTCTGCCGAAAACCGCAAAGCAACTTACATACCCTGCCGGCGTATCGCGCGAAGTCGAGATATTCGTCGAAGTGCCTGTCCTGAAAGAAAAACGATTTACCTGCGTCCGTTCGCTGATATGCGCCGTAGCCGTAATGGAATGCGTGCGGCGCAAGCGCGGTTATTCCGCAGGCAAACAGCCAGTCGCCGACTTTGCGCAGTCCGTCGTAACCGAAGTTGAACGGATTGAGCGCAAAACACTCTGCAATCGCCCTTTCTTTGCCGTTCTGCGTTGCGGACGAAACGACTATTTTAGAGCCGATTATAAGCGCGCAATGCTCTCTGTCGCCGACGTACCTGCCTATGACGTCGAAACCGGGCATACCCATGAGTTTCGTCTGGCGGTATACGCTCTGCGCGCAGAGCGAACCCGAAAGCGGGTCTTCTTCGCCGTAAAAATGTCCCGTCGCGATAAGTCCGCGTGTTTCGCACCACTTCGTTATCGGCGAAATAAAGTTGTCGATGAAAAGTCGGGTTATCGTCTCGATATATTCCCGGCGTACCTTTTTACCGTCGCCCGTATATTCGGGAGACAACTTATAGTAATAATCCGTTACGTCGTAGCCCCAAATCAACGCAAATTTTTCCGAAACTTCGTCTGTATAAGGCAACAGTCCGCCCGCGGAAGGCTCGTCCATAAATATTCCGGGAATTGCCGTTCCGAAATATTCGCCTACATACTCCGCGTATTTTTCGTGCGTGCGGGCGATAAATTCTTCGGTGGTTCGTTTGTTGAGGCAATCCGCCTGCAAACCGTAATGTCCGTCGGTACGCACGGGTTCGAGATAAGCAACATATACCTCGGTCGCGTCGCCGACATCCGCCTCGAACATAATCTCGGAATACGACGTTCCCGCCCTGACGTGCGGAAAGAACAATTTACCCTGCATATCGCAGTAATACGTCTTATCCATATCTCTGCGATACCAATACCTGCGCACGACGCCGAAACAATCGGAAAGTTTTTCGCATTTCTCTTCGCCGCCGCAACGCCTTACTGCATATCCGAACAATCCCCTGACTTTGCCTAAAACCTTTTTGGCAACGCCGTTTACGATTTCTTCGGGTTTCAACTTTACGACTTTAAGACTGCAAGCCTGAAGTTCGGGATGTTCGATTGCTATCTGCCCGCCGGCATTGCCGCTCGGGAAAGAATCTTCGTCGTAAAGCCAGACTTTCAGTCCGCGCTTAACGCTTTCTTCCACAATGAATTTTATCCGACCGAAAAACGCCGCCGTACCGTAAGTCTCGTCCGTGATGCCGTCTCTTACATGAAGAAAGAAAGCGTTTATGCCGTTTTCTTTCATTACGTCGAGTTGTATCTTTACTTCTTCTTCGCTAAACGTATCGTTGAGAAAATAAAACGGAATCGGCTCGTAATCGATATATCGTCTCATAAAATTTTCTCCTTTAATGGGATTCCTCGTCATCTGACGAGGAAAGGGGTACCCCTTCAAACCGTCTTTTCGCTTTTATCTGAGTTGCGAAAGATAATCGGTTACGTCGACGGTCCTGCCGGTTTCAATGCTTTCGTTGGCGGCGATACCTATCATCGCCGAAACCATACCGGCGTAACTGTCGGCTTTCTGTCCGAGCGGATCGTCTTTTTCGTTACCGAAAATCATCGCGATGAGTTTATCGTCGCCGCCAGCGTGAGTTCCGTTTGCCTTTTCAAAAGCAATCGTCTCCGTTTTATAGTCTCTGTCCAATATCACTATTTTATACCTGTCGGTTACGCCGTAGCCGTGTTCCCAGCACTCGGCTATTATAACGCCCTTTTCGCCCGTGATTACCATTCTGTAACCCTCGTGTTCGGAAAAGAGATTGAGCGTATATGTGAGCAGCGTACCGCCGCGGTATGCAACCGAAACCGACATATTGTCGTAAATATCGCCGCTGCCGTCGAAACAACAGCGATCGCGGATATATCCGTCTTCCTTTTCGGCGTCGAAATACATTATTTTGTCAAGCGCGTCCGTCTGCGACAACGCCGATTCGCATGTCTTTTTGTGCGAGCAATCTTTGCAACGTTCGCCGAAACATTTCGATTTATCGCTATAATACACTCTGTTTGCAAGCGCGGTGACCTTCTGGGGTTCGTCGCCGAGTAACCAGTTTATAATATCGAAGTGATGAGTGCTTTTATGGAGCAACATCCCCTGCGAATTCCGCATCAGCCTGTGCCAACGTTTGAAGTAATCGCCGCCGTGCCAGCGCGTAAGGCAATATTCGTAATTGATCGCCAGCGGCTTGCCTATTCTGCCCGACGAAACGACTTTCTTGAGTTCGTAAAAATAAGGCATAAAACGGCAGTTGAAAGTTACCGTTACGTTGTGTCCGCTGCGTTTTTCGGCGTCTCTTATCTCTTTACATCTTTCAAAAGTGTTCGTAAGAGGTTTTTCGGAAATAACGTCGTATCCTTTATCGAGCGCACGGACGATATATTCGTGATGAACGCTGTCGACCGTGGTCACTATAACCGCGTCGGGACGTTCTGTATCGATCATCGTGTCGAAATCGTCGTAAATGGTGCAACCATCGCCGATTTTATCCCTGAAAACTTTGCAACGGGTCTTGTTTATATCGTATACGCCCGTTATTTTCGCCTCGTCGGCATAATTTTCGACCAGACGCGTAACGAACATCATATAACAACGAACGCTCGCGCCGACGATAACGTATTTTTTCATCGTTTACTCCTCCGAGCGGACGATTTCTCCGCCGCGAATAACTTTTTTTACTTCGAGATTATCGTTCATAAACACGAAATCCGCTCTTTTCCCCGTTTCTATCGTTCCTCTGTCGGTAAAGCCCATGGTTTTTGCCGGCGTCGCCGACGCCATTCTGCTTATGTCCGCGATACCGATACCGAGCGTCGCCATAGTTCTGACAAGTCTGTCCGTCGTCGCTACGCTGCCCGCAAAACCCTGTCTGTCAAGAGTTTTCGCAACGCCGTCTTCGACTATTACGGGCAATCCGTCGTCGTTTCTGCCCAGCATAGAGCGTTCGCCCTGCCCGAGCCCCGCCGCGCGCATCGCATCGGTAATAAGGCAGATTTTATCCGCGCCCTTACATTTATATATAAGTCTGAGAAGTCCCGCGGGAAGATGTCTGCCGTCGGCTATGATCTCGACCGTCAACCGATCGTCGTAAAGTCCGGCCTCTACCGCGCCCGCTATTCTGTACGCGTTTTTTCTCGTTACGCCGGTCATACCCGAATAAAGGTGCGTCATAAGCGTATAACCGTTGTCTGCCGCCTCGATTATCTTATCGAAATCTGCCGAAGTATGTGCCGCCGACATGACCAGACCCGCCGAATAACCCGCCCTGCCGGTTTCCATGCCGTTTTCGAGTTCGGGTGCAACGCTCACGCGGCTGATAAACGGATATTCGGATATAAGCGATTGCAATTTCGCTTTGCTCGGCGTATCCATTTTTTCGGGCGATTGCGCGCCGCATTGTTCCGGCGAAAGCCAAGGTCCTTCGATATGCGCCCCTTTAAGCGGAGTATTTTCCGTAGCGGCGTAGTATTGCCCCAGGCCGTCAAGAGCGGATTTTATATGACCTCCCGTATCCGTCATGGTCGTCGGAACAAGCGTAGTCGTCCCGTGAGACATATGAAAGTCTGCGATTTTTCCTATTTCTTCCTGCGAGGCGTCCATAAAATCAAACCCCGCCCCTCCGTGACAATGCAGATCGACAAATCCGGCAAGCAGATAACATCCGTTGCCGTCGATAACGTCGGCGGACGGCAGAATATCCTCTCCGACATATACAATTTTACCGTCTTCGTAAGCGACCGTGGCGCGATCGGAAACACCGCCAGGCAACACGGCTTTTACGCATACTATTTGTTTTACCATGATAAATAAATTTTATCAGAAAATATTGTATTTTTCAATATCAAAACGCACTCAATACATCGAAATTACATATATCGCCCCATAATGCTTGACTAACAAACTTAATTGATATATACTCGTATCGCTATGGAATTTCTTGAAATCGAACGCCGTAACCAAACGCAGGCGTTCAATATGTCGTATACGCAGTTTCACGATTATTATGAACTTTACTTTTTGTTGTCGGGCGAAAGAGAAGTTTTTATCGAAAACAAACTGTTTTTGCTCCGCAGCGGTTCGTTCTGCATAATACCGCCTTTTTCGATGCATAAAACCGAAGGATCGGCATATGAACGAATAAACCTTTACGTCAGTAAAAACCTGCTTACCGAAAGCGAAAACGCATACCTTATGCGAATAAGCGAACAAGGTGCGTTTTCTTTTTCTCGCGAACAGATACAATTCATAATACCGCTGATAAAAGCGGCGTCCGCAACCGAAACCGCAGACGCCACGCAAAAATATAATTTTTTATTATGTATAACCAAGACGGTAATTGCCTATCTGCAAATGCAGTCGCTTACGTTATCTCCGCCGATGGGATCGACATATTATCCTAAACACTCGGACACGATGATAATGCAAGTGGTCGCGTTTATAAATCAGGAATACAGACAGAAAATCACGCTGGAAACCCTGCAAAAGAAATTCTATGTATCGAAAAACACTCTATGCAGGCGTTTTAACGAACAGATGAATTGTTCGCCGATACAATATATAACACATATACGGCTTAACAAGGCAAAAATGTATCTGTCGTCGACGGACAAAAGCGTCAACGAAATAGCCGAGTTATGCGGATTTCCGTCGGCGAACTACCTCGGAATAATTTTCAAAAAGCAGATCGGAATATCTCCGCTTAATTACAGAAAGAAACAATAGACAAAAACGGCAATTAACCCCTAATTCAGTTATTTACTGAATTGCATTACGACAATAACCGTATTTACAGACAATAAAAAATCCTGCAAGAAATCTTGCAGGATTTTTTTACCGTAATTTACGGAGATTATTTGATGATCTTCGCAACAACGCCCGATCCGACGGTTCTGCCGCCTTCACGAATAGCGAATCTGAGACCTTCTTCGCAAGCGATAGGCGTAATAAGAGTAACGTCGATCGTTACGTGGTCGCCGGGCATAACCATTTCGACTCCTTCGGGAAGTTTGATGGTTCCGGTAACGTCGGTAGTTCTGAAATAGAACTGAGGTCTGTAGTTGTTGAAGAACGGAGTGTGTCTTCCGCCTTCTTCTTTGGTAAGGACGTAAACCTGACCGCTGAACTCGGTGTGAGCCTTAACAGTACCGGGTTTCGCGATAACCTGTCCTCTTTCGATACCGCTTCTGTCGATACCACGAAGAAGAGCGCCTACGTTATCGCCTGCCTGAGCCTCGTCAAGGGTCTTTCTGAACATTTCAAGACCGGTAATAACCGAAGTGGTGGGCTTATCCTGAAGACCTACGATTTCAACGGGATCACCGACGTGACCTACGCCTCTTTCAACTCTTCCGGTAGCAACCGTACCACGACCCGAGATCGTGAATACGTCTTCGACGGGAAGAAGGAACGGCTTGGCATCGTCTCTTTCCGGAGTGGGAATGTAGGAGTCGATAGCATCCATAAGCTGAAGAATGCACTGAGTTTCGGGAGCGGCAAGGATTTCTTCCTTCGACGCACCGCTGGACGCTTTTTCAAGAGCCTTAAGCGCAGAACCCTTGATGATGGGGGTATCGTCGCCGGGGAATCCGTACTCGTCGAGAAGTCCTCTGACTTCCATTTCTACGAGTTCGAGAAGTTCGGGGTCGTCTACCTGATCGCACTTGTTAAGGAATACGATGATGTAGGGAACGCCGACCTGACGAGCGAGAAGAATGTGCTCTCTGGTCTGCGGCATCGGACCGTCGGTAGCGGCAACAACGAGGATCGCGCCGTCCATCTGAGCAGCGCCGGTGATCATGTTCTTAACGTAGTCCGCGTGTCCGGGGCAGTCAACGTGAGCATAGTGTCTCTTATCGGTCTGATACTCAACGTGAGCAGTGTTAATTGTTATACCTCTCGCCTTTTCTTCGGGCGCTTTATCGATCTGGTCATATCTCATTGCTTCGGCGTCGCCTTTGCAAGCCATAACCATCGTGATAGCCGCAGTCAAAGTGGTCTTACCGTGGTCAACGTGACCGATAGTACCGATGTTTACGTGCGGTTTGCTTCTGTCAAATTTTGCTTTTGCCATTTTTGTTTCCTCCGATTTATGATTTTGTTTTAATTTTTTGTATTACCGCCGCTGTCGCGGCGCGGTAATCGAATTTTAATCGCGGCGTCTTCGGCTTGCCGCATCGCCCTTTCGTATCGATTATATATTGTTGTTTATTCCGCAATGAAATAAACCATAAATTTCAGTTTAACGATCAGTCGTCGTTGTGCTTAACCGCTCTTTCGCCGATAATCTTTTCCGCAATCGACTTCGGACATTCGGAGAAGTGGTCGAATTGCATGGTGAACTGACCTCTGCCCTGAGTTCTCGAACGAAGTTCGGTCGCGTAACCGAACATTTCGGAAAGCGGAATGAACGAATCGATAACCTTGGAACCGTTTCTGTCTTCGGTGCCGAGGATTGTACCTCTTCTCGACGAAACGTTACCCATAAGGTCGCCGAAGTAATCTTCGGGGGTTACGATTTCTACTTTCATTATAGGCTCTAAGAGTACGGGGTTAGCCTTCTTCATACCGTCTTTGAACGCAAGCGAACCTGCGATCTTGAACGCCATTTCGGAAGAGTCGACTTCGTGATAACTACCGTCGTAAACAGTCGCTTTGAAGTCGACCATTTCATAACCGGCAAGATAACCGTTCTTGCTCGCCTCCTCGATACCCTTTCTGACGGGTTCGATATATTCCTTGGGAATAGAACCGCCGACGGTGGCGTCTTCAAAGACGAAACCGCTGCCCGGTTCGAGGGGCTCGAACTTGACTTTACAGTGACCGTACTGACCTTTACCGCCGGACTGTCTCTTGTACATTCCTTCGGCGTCGACCGCCTTTCTGAACGTCTCTTTATAAGAAACCTGTGGCTTACCTACGGTAGCCTCGACTTTGAATTCTCTCAGAAGTCTGTCGACGATAATTTCAAGGTGCAACTCGCCCATACCCGCGATTATGGTCTGTCCGGTTTCTTTATCCGTATAGAATTTGAAAGTCGGATCTTCTTCCGCAAGTTTCAAAAGTGCGAGTGTCATCTTTTCCTGACCGGCTTTCGTCTTGGGTTCGATAGCGACCTGAATAACCGGGTCGGGGAATTCCATTTTTTCAAGAACGATAGGATGATTTTCGTCGCAGAGCGTATCGCCGGTAGTAGTCTCTTTAAGACCGACTATAGCGCAGATGTCGCCCGAGTAAACCTTGTCGATTTCCTCTCTGTGGTTGGCGTGCATCAATACGAGTCTGCCGACTCTCTCCTTCTTGCCCTTGGTGGAGTTATAAACGTAAGAACCCGATTCGAGCGTACCCGAATATACTCTGAAGTATGCGAGTCTACCTACGAACGGATCGGCAACCATCTTGAACGCAAGACCCGCGAAAGGTTCGTTATCGTCGGTCTTTCTGACCTCTTCTTCGTCGGTGTCGGGGTTTACGCCTCTTACATGGTCGACGTCGATCGGGCTGGGAAGATAATCTACGATAGCGTCGAGCAGGTGCTGAACGCCTCTGTTTTTATAACTCGAACCGCAAAGAACGGGGTTCATCTTCATCGCGAGGGTGGCTTTTCTGATCGCCATCTTCATCTCTTCCTGCGAAAGTTCGCCGGTTTCAAAGAATTTCTCCATCAGAGCGTCGTCCTGTTCGGCGCACGCTTCCATGAGGTTCTGTCTTGCCTCGGCGGCTATATCCTTATAATCGTCGGGGATAGGACCTACGGTGAAATCTACGCCGAGATCGTCGTGATAGATTATGGAATCGTTCGCGACAAGGTCGATTATTCCGCAGAAAGTATCTTCTTTACCGATGGGAAGGCAGATGGGAATAGCGTTGGCTTTAAGCCTTTCCCTCATCATCTTTACAGCGTTGTCGAAATTCGCACCGTTGATATCCATCTTGTTGACGTACGCTATACGGGGAACGTGATACTTGTCCGCCTGACGCCAAACCGTTTCGGACTGAGGCTCGACGCCGCCTTTCGCACAGAAAGTGGCTACCGCGCCGTCGAGTACGCGGAGAGATCTTTCGACCTCGACCGTAAAGTCGACGTGTCCCGGGGTGTCGATGATGTTTATTCTGTTGCCTTTCCAGAAACATGTGGTTGCAGCCGAGCAGATCGTTATACCTCTTTCCTGTTCCTGAACCATGAAGTCCATAGTGGCGGCGCCGTCGTGAACTTCGCCGAGTTTATGGGTCTTACCGGTATAGAACAGAATTCTTTCGGTGGTAGTAGTCTTACCTGCGTCGATATGCGCCATTATACCGATGTTTCTGGTATGATTTAAGTCGTATTGTCTGGGCATATTATTCTCCTAGGCTTACCAGCGATAATGCGCGAACGCCTTGTTCGCCTCAGCCATTCTGTGAGTGTCTTCTTTCTTCTTGACAGCGCCGCCGGTGTTGTTGTAAGCGTCCATCAGTTCCGCGGCGAGCTTGTTGCTCATATCGCGGTCGCTCCTCTTTCTTGCGGACGCGACGATCCAACGAATCGCGAGAGTCTGTCTTCTCTCGGGTCTGATTTCGATGGGTACCTGATAGTTGGAACCGCCTACTCTCCTCGCTTTTACTTCGAGAAGGGGCATAACGTTGTTCATGGCTTGGTTGAATATATCCATCGGCTCGACGCCTAACTTTTCCTGCGCTTTGGCAAGAGCGTCGTATACGATGGTCTGCGCCGTACCCTTTTTGCCGTCAAGCATTACCTGATTTATAAGTTTGGTAAGTACTTTATTGCCGTATATAGGATCGGGCAGCACGTCCCTTTTGGGAACGTTACCTCTTCTTGGCATTTTAATGTCCTCCTTTTAATTATTGATTATGGGTCTCTGACCCGTGTCTGCTATCGCTCTTAAACCTTCGGGTCTCCCCTCGGGGAGCGAACCTTCCGACGGACGAGCCGTCGTACTGCCTACCGTTGCGGGCTGATTAGGGATATTCCGCTATAAGTAGGAATTGTCTTTGTCGCGTTCAGGCGACGTCCGACGATCGCGCCTATTATTTGGGACGCTTTGCGCCGTATTTGCTTCTTGCCTGTTTTCTCTTCGCTACGCCTGCGGTGTCGAGAGTACCGCGGATGATGTGGTATCTTACGCCGGGCAAATCTCTGACCCTGCCGCCGCGGATAAGAACGGAACTGTGTTCCTGAAGGTTATGACCTTCGCCCGGAATATAAACCGTACCTTCCTGCTTGTTGGTCAGACGAACTCTTGCGATTTTACGGAGTGCGGAGTTAGGCTTTTTGGGAGAAGTGGTCGTAACCGAAAGGCAGACGCCGCGTTTCTGCGGGCAGTTACCCATGATGGGAGCCTTGCTCTTCTCTTTAGCCGTTACTCTTCCGCTTTTGATGAGTTGGTTGATGGTTGGCATTTTTTACCTCCTTATAGTATTCGGAATATTCTAAAAACGGACCCTAAACCGTTAAAAGAAGTAATGTTTGCGACTGCGTTTTACGCCCGATTTACGTCGCGAAGACATAAAAACGGCATAAAGACACAAATATCGTAAACACATTTTAACAGATAAAAAAAATACAGTCAACTTTTTTGACGCCGATTTTTCATTTTATGGCAAAGAATTTTCATAAATTTTCGCACTATAATAAATTTCGGACGATTTGTTGCTTTTGCAATAGATAATCGTTATCGATATATGCTATAATTACCGCACTTAAACGGGTCGGCGGACAAGATCGCCGACCGCGCGTACTACCCGACCGCAAAGGTCGGAACGGAGGATTTTATAATGGACGCATGGAAAGATTTTGTCCGCGGCGATTACGAAAAAAGAATCGACGTGCGGAATTTTATACAAAAAAATTACACTCCTTACGAGGGAGACGACTCCTTCCTCGCGAAAGCGACGCCGCGCACCGACGCGCTTATGAAAAAGGTAAACGATCTGCTTAAAGCCGAACGCGACAAAGGCGGGGTTTTAGACGTTGACACCGAACGCGTTTCGGGGCTTACCGCCTACCCCGCGGGATATATCGACAAGGATAACGAAATAATCGTCGGTCTTCAGACCGACGCTCCGCTCAGACGCGGCGTAAACCCTTTCGGCGGAATGCGTATGGCGCGCAGCGCGTGCGAACAGTACGGCTACAAAGTATCCGACAAAATCGAAGAGGAATTCAGATACAAGACAACGCATAACGACGGGGTTTTCGCGGTTTATACCGAAGAGATGAGAGCGGCAAGACACGTCGGACTTCTCACCGGTCTGCCCGACGCTTACGGTCGCGGCAGAATAATCGGCGACTACCGCAGAATCGCGCTTTACGGCGTCGATCGCCTGATTGCGGACAAAGAGGCAGCTAAAAAGGCACGCGGACTGAACGATATGTCGGAAAGCAACATCCGCGCGCTGGAAGAACTTCACGATCAGATTTCCGCGCTCAAAGACCTCAAAAAAATGGCGGAATTATACGGTTTCGATATATCGTCGCCCGCAACGAACGCGAAAGAGGCGGTACAGTGGACTTACTTCGGATACCTCGCGGCGATCAAGGAACAGAACGGCGCGGCGATGAGCCTCGGCAGAGTTTCGACATTCCTCGATATTTATATCGAAAAGGATATAAAAGCGGGTATTCTCACCGAAGAGACGGCGCAGGAACTCATAGACGATTTCGTCATAAAACTGCGTATCACCCGCCAACTCCGCACGCCGGAATACAACGACCTTTTCGGCGGCGACCCCACCTGGACCACCGAGTCCGTAGGCGGCATGGGCGAAGACGGCAGAACGCTCGTCACCAGAACGTCGTTCCGTATGCTTAATTCGCTCTATACGTTAGGTTCCGCCCCCGAGCCGAACCTGACGATTCTATGGTCGCAAAAACTGCCGGAGGGATTCAAAAAGTTCTGTGCGAAGGTCTCCGTCGACACGGATTCCATACAGTACGAAAACGACGACGTGATGCGCCCCGTGTACGGCGACGATTACGCCATAGCGTGCTGTGTTTCGGCAATGAAAATCGGCAAACAGATGCAGTTCTTCGGCGCGAGATGCAACCTCGCCAAACTGCTGCTCTTCACTCTCAACGGCGGCAAAGACGAACGCTACGGCATTCAGGTCGCACCCGAGGGTAAAAAATTCGAGGGTAAACTCGATTACGTCGAGGTTATGTCCGCTTTCGCGAAATACAGAAAGTGGCTGTGCAGGCTTTACGTCAACACCCTCAACGTAATTCACTATATGCACGACAAATATGCATACGAAAAAATACAGATGGCTCTGCACGACGACGTGGTCGAACGTTTCCTCGCGTGCGGCGTCGCCGGACTTTCGGTAATAACCGATTCGCTTTCGGCGATAAAATACGCAAAAGTCACGCCCGTGTACGGAGAAAACGGACTTATAACCGACTTTAACGTCGAAGGCGATTTCCCCAAATACGGAAACGACGACGACAGAGTAGATTCCATCGCCGTTGAAGTGCTTAAAGGTTTTGAAGAAGAACTTAAAAACACGCCCGCATACCGCGGCGCAAAGCATACGCTTTCCGTACTGACGATAACGTCAAACGTGGTTTACGGCAAAAAAACGGGTTCGACCCCCGACGGAAGAAAAGCGGGCGAGCCTTTCGCACCCGGCGCAAACCCGATGCACCAC